>JADFQR010000065.1 GCA_022561735.1 Chloroflexota bacterium
CAAGGAACGCGACCTCTGTAACCTGGGACACTTCCAGATCGTACCGCCACTGGGGAATCGGAGGGTCGTCGATCAACCTGTTCAGCACCTCGCCCCAGGCGGAGCTGACGAGTACGAGCTGTGGGAAGCCCTCGATCTGCGCGTAGTTGCCGCCGCGGTCCGGCGTTTCGTCTCCCAGGAAGAGCCGGACCGTTGATCCGTCAGCCAGCCCGATGGTCACCGTTGTGTTCGGGAACTCCAACCCGTACAGGGACGGATCACCAAATGAAGCCTCAAGCTCACGCTGCGAGCGCGGGCCTCCGAGCAGGGTCGTCACGCCGTTCCAGCGTTGACTGTCAACCGGCGTCTTGTCATCGCCCTCGAAGAACCAGTAGTTCTCTGACTCATCCAGTACGAACGTCAACGAACCGTTTACGGAGTCGATTTCGACCCGGCGAATCTCCCCCTCTGGAAGCGTGTAGAAGTAGGGCACATCGCGTGACACCCGATCAACCGTCTGATCCGTGACGACGAACGTGACAGCGATAGAGGAAATGGATACCAGGATGACCAGTACCAGGAGGAAACGAAGGTTCATGGATTAGCGCCTTCGCCACCAGGCCCAGACGCCGATGGCGGAGATCAGGGTAGGCATCAGCAGCCACCCGGACCATCTCACGACGTCGCGCTCGGACCGGGTCAGCACCAGCTCACGGAACACCTTCGTCTTTGAGCGGATGGAGATGAGTTCAAAGTCCCGCACAGCCCAGTTGACGGCGTTCGCCAGGAGATCGCCGTTCTTGGCCGACGAGAAGTAACGGTTGCTTGCAAAGTCAGCATCACCAATCACCACAAGGTTGGTGCGGATAAGCTTCCCGTCCACGATCTGGGGGGCGAAACCGATGGGCGCCAGCGCTTCTACAGCGACTGCGACCGGGAACGGGCCCGGCCGGTCTTCATTGATGTCAAAATCGTTGGAATCCCCGAGCTCCTCCCAGCTGTTCAGCGTCGTCGAGGCCAGGCTGGTCAGAACGAGGTGCGGCTCGCCGGTCGAAGTGCGCGGGATAGCGTCCGGGGTGATGGTGCTGGCTATGAACGTCGCCCCCGGCATGTACAGGACATCGATCGGTTCGGTGATCGGATGTGGCGGGTCAAACTGGCGATTGGACCGGGTGATCTGCAGGAAATCTGGCTCGGGCGCCACGAAACTGGTGGCGTCTACGAGCCGCCCTTCACCGATCGCGATGCCATACTCGCCGAGCAGTTCGCCCCACGACGGGTCAGGGTCTGGCTCAAACAGGAATATCACGCTACCGCCGCGGAGCATGTACTGCCGGAGGATATTCGCCTCGTCGCGGACCTCGTCCGGGGCGCTCACGAGACCGCTTTGCGGGTCGGCAAAAATCAGGGCTGCGGGGAAGTCTTCTTCGTTGTCAGAAAAGATCTGCGGAAGCAGATCGATCAGCGTCGCCGAGCCAACGCGGTAGTTATCTCTGATCAACGCAAGCGCCGCCAGGACATAACTCTCGTCAATGCCCGCGGCCGCGTTGATATCTCTCTCGCCGTGACCCAGCACGAAAAATATCTGTTTCTGACGGATCTGGTTCACCACCAGCATGGCGGTGGTGATTCCCTGTTCGTCGAACACGTCCGCCCCGGTCTTCGGGTTGCCGCCGATGACGACATCCGTTCGCCTGGAGTCGGTGGACTCGATGGCTATTGCAGGGGTCTGAGATACGCCGTAGTCAGCTGCGACGTTCGGCTGGAGCACCGGGTCGATCAACCGGAAATCAAAATCATCCGTGGCCCGGCGCGAGAACTCTGAAAGAAGGTCCTGCGTGTCCCGCCACGCGGCCGCGCCTTCCGGGGTGTCCGTCTGCAGGAATACCGTCGCCTGGATCGGCCCCTTCAGTCCGTTCAGCAACTGCACCGTCTGTTCTGACAACTCAAACTGTTTATTCGCCGTCACATCAATCCGCATCCAGCCCTGCGGGTTGTCGAGATTGCCAAGCCAGTACAGGAAGAAATTTCCCAGTATGACGAGAAATATGAACGCAACGACGACGACGGCGGTATTGACCCCGTATCTGCCACGGCGTCCAAAAAGGGCCCGTCCAATCTGCCGCCAGGAAAGGACGGCAGAGACGAGAAGCAGGACCAGCCCGACGGACATCGTCGCCTGCCCGGCAGAGCTCAGGTCACGTATGAAGACGAAGATCAGCACGCCGACGAAGAACGCGCCCAGCCCGGCCACCAGCAACAGGTACCGTAATGAGGTTACGTTGTCGTTGAACGTGGCGATCAGGGACTTCCGGGCACGGGATTCGTCCGGCCGGGATGAGATTCGCCGTGAGCGTTCTGCTTCAGGGTCCAGATTAGCCATGGTGCTCTAGCGCCACCTTCTCGATTCCAGGAGCACCACCGTTATGAACAGGAACACGACCGTCACGGAAACGTAGTACGCGATGTCCGTTACCGAAATAATCCCCCGGGCGAAGTCAGCGAAGTGCCCGCCTTCAACCACCCCGAAACTCGATGTGTCGAACACGGAGAAGGAACTTCCCAGTTGAAGGTTGGAAATGATTTCCTTCGCCGGGCCGGTCAGCCGGTCAGCCACGAAGTTACTCAGGGTTAACCCGGTTAGCAGGCCCGCTCCGACCACGAGGCTCACCAGTTGATTGCTCGATAGCGCTGACGCCATCAGGCCGATAGCCAGCGTCGCCGAGCCGTAAAGAAGCACCCCGAGATACCCGGTAAAGATCGGTCCGATGTCTGGATCGCCGTAAAAGGCCAGTACGATCACGAAGTAAAAGGTTCCCGCCACCATCAACGCCAGCATCACGAACGATGCGATGAACTTGCCTATCACGATCTCCCACTCGCGGACAGGGGAGGTCATCAGCAGCTCAAGAGTGCCGAGCTTCTGCTCCTCTGCGAGCAGGCGCATCGTCAGGGCCGGGGACAGGAACACCATGAAGAAAATGGCGCCCGCTATGTAGCCCCGGATACTCGCCTCAGAGAACGCGTCGGACACCGATGCAACGAAAAAGAAGCCGGTGATCGCAAGGAACGCTGCGGCCACCACGTACGCCATAGGCGACGCGAAGTAGGTCCGCACCTCTTTCCAGGCGATTGTCTGAACGTTTCGCAAATGTGTTCTCGGTTGCCGGTCCCGGGTCCAGTTCAGCGGCCGGGCCGGCAGGATTGCCAGTTATTTAGGTATTCAGGTATTCAGGAGCTTTTGACCGGGGTCTCTTCATCCGTGGTCAACTCCAGGAAAATCTCTTCAAGGGTCATCGGGAGCGGATGCAGATTCACAAGGCCCCATCCAGAGTCGACGATCGTACGCGCCACGTCTTCCGGCGCGCCAGCCTCCGGCCGGGCGTCAATGATCAGCGCAACTATCCCCTGCTCCATCATCCGTTCCTGCTCCGGGCGGGTGTCACGCCGCACGTCAACCACGCTCTGCAGGGTGCGCAACGCCGTGATCGCCTCTCGGGCCTCAGCCCCGCGCAGGCTCACTTCAATCCGTTCCGCGTGCTGGAGCCGGTCTGACAGGTTCTCCGGGTCGTCATCTGCGACGATCCGGCCCTCGTGAATTACGAGCACCCTCCGGCAGATCGCGCTGACCTCCGGGAGGATGTGTGAACTCAAAATCAACGTGTGTTCGCCGCCGAGTTCTCTGATCAGGGCGCGTGTCTCGACAACCTGGATAGGGTCGATCCCGATGGTCGGTTCATCCAGAATCAGGACGTCCGGATCATGAAGGATCGCCTGCGAGATCCCAACGCGCTGACGGTACCCCTTGGACAGTTTTGCAATGAGCGTGTTCCGGTACTCGCCCAGCCGCACCGTGTCGATCACGGTCGGGAGCCGCTCGTCGAGCCAGGTGCGATTCATGCCGCGTAGCTGGCCCATGTACCGCAGGTAGTCCGTCACCGTCATGTCGAGGTACAGCGGCACGGTCTCGGGAAGATACCCGATGTGCCGGCGCGCCTCCAGTGAGTGGGAAACAACGTCGTAACCGGCGATGGAGGCTGTGCCCTCTGTCGGCGGGGTGAAACCGGTCAGCACCCGCATCGTCGTCGTTTTTCCCGCACCGTTAGGCCCCAGGAATCCGACGATCTCTCCCTGCTTGATATGCGCGGACACGTCGATCACGGCGGGGTAATCGCCGTAAGACTTTGACATATGTTCAAGCCGGATCATCTGTGCCTGGAACCTGCTTTCCGGACTGACCGATCACCGGACAGTATTCATCACTACGCTGGTCTGGGACCCCGTCCCGGAACTTCCGTGGGAACTGCCCACCGGACTTTAGCGGGATGACGGCCATAACCGTACA
Organism: Chloroflexota bacterium; assembly: GCA_022561735.1. Next base: position 4,325 of record JADFQR010000065.1, read on the forward strand.
TGAGGACTACGACATGCATTCATCCCGCGGATTGCACGTCCACCAGATGGCCGCGCAACCGGATTATCTTAGCCGACGCTCCGGCCGCGAGCCAAGCGGGTTCAGCGAGGTGAGCGCAGCGTTTGTCACTGGCTACGGTTTAACCGCTGGCGATTCAGCGCAATGAGGCCGCCGCCTGGATACGGATGTAGAATCAAACCCGGCGCAGGGGATCGTACCTGACGGCGCTTTAACCAGCGTTTCAAGACCGTGATCTCAAGACGCCCTCAGCCGCCGGAAAGACGCCGGGAATCCCTGGGACTTCTGGGGAGTCCAACAAGCCTGAAAATCCCTGAGAGAGCTTCGACGGACGCCATTGACGAGCGAAAAGATGATCTACCTGGACCACGCCGCCACGACGCCTCTACGCAAAGAGGCGCTGGAGGCGATGATGCCGTATTTCTCGGACCTGTTCGGCAACCCGAATAGCCCTTACTCGTTCGCGCAGGAAGCACGAAACGCAGTCGATGAAGCTCGTGAGAAGGTGGCCGGCGTTCTCGGATGCCGCACACGTGAAGTGGTGTTCACAAGCGGCGGGACCGAGTCCGACAACGCCGCCATCAAGGGCGTCGCGACGGCATTGAAGCCAAGCGGCCGGCACGTGATCACGTCCGCTATGGAGCACCATGCCGTGATCCACTCGTGCGAGGAGCTTGTCGAAGCCGGGTACGAGGTGACGTACCTGCCTATCGGCCGGGCAGGGGTCGTTGACCCGCAGGCCGTCGAGGACGCGATCCGGGAGGACACCACGCTCGTCAGCGTGATGTACGCCAACAACGAGATCGGCACCGTCCAGGACATCGCAGAGATCGCACGCCGGACGCACCGCAAGGCTGAAGCGATGGGTCGCAACATCGTCGTCCACACGGACGCGGTGCAGGCGGCGGGATGGCTCAGCCTGGACGTCAACGAGCTGGACGTTGACATAATGAGCCTGTCTGCGCACAAGTTCTACGGGCCCAAGGGCGTAGGGGTGCTGTACGTCCGGCGCGGCACGCCGTTCAATCCCCTGATCGTCGGCGGCGGCCAGGAAAGGCAACGCCGGTCCGGTACCGAAAACGTTCCCGGAATTGTTGGAACCGCCGTCGCCCTGGAAATGGCTGACCGGGAACGGGTGACGGCGGGCGAGGCCGTCCTGCCGCTAAGGGATATGTTGATCGAGGGGATACTTGAACGCATCCCGGACGCCCGGCTCAACGGAGACCGGTATCGCAGGCTGCCCAACAACGTGAATTTCTCATTTGACGGCGTCGAGGGCGAGGCGATCTTGATCGGGCTGGATTTCGCCGGTATCTACGCCTCTACCCAGAGCGCCTGCAGCTCGGCCTCCATCGAGCCCTCGCACGTGCTGGTGGCGCTCGGCATGGACGCTGACCTTGCCGTGGGCAGTCTGCGGCTGACGCTGGGAAGCGAGAGCACGGAAGAAGATGTCCGGTCAACTCTCGACGTGTTGCCCGCGGTGATCTCCCGGTTGCGGGCGATGCCGTCCCTGGCGTCGAGCTAGGTAGTGGCGCCGGCCCCGGGATAGTCCGGCGTAACGCGCTGTGCCGGGGCGTTCACGATCTCATCGTTTAACAACCGGTCCCGTGCCCGAATATAAGGCCCGGGATATAAGGGCCTGCGGGTCAAGGAATCGGCCGGACGGTCTGCCCGGCAAAATCTGTGAAGTCCACGGACCCGCGTCGCGTCGTAAGCTGTATCACCGGAAATACACGGGTCAAAACTGCGCGAGCGTGCGGTCCAAAGGCACGGTTAGTCGAGTAAGGAAAATATGGTCGAGGAGCGGATGGAAGTCCCGGCGAACGTTGGCGGGGGAGATACTCCGGCCGCGGACAATATCGTTGACCCCTCTGATCGCGAGGCGTTCAGCCGGGCGGAAGCCGTCGCGCTGGCGCATGTCGACGAAGACCGCTCGCCCTACGGCGGGCCGATGGCGCGACGCCCGATGTCGTTTGAGGTGCTTGAAACGCACCGCCTCGGTTCTGACATCAGGGTGCGCATCAGCTTTCGACTGTCGAGCGGATTCTCAGGCCGGCCCGGCGAGGAGTGGATTCTGGTCGACTCCGATGGCGCCGTGCATGCCAGGGAACTTATTCGCCGGCCGAAAGAGAACCCGCCCTGGGTGCTGATATCGATGGCCGCCCTGTCGGTGATCGCAGCGTTGGTCCTGATCCCCGTAATTATCGCCGGGGCCAACCCGATCGGAGACCCGCTGTATCGCGCCGGGCGAACGCTGTTTATGCGCGCTTCCCCGCCGGTCCTTGTCGATGAGATCCAGTACGGCGGCAGGACGCTTGACGGGGATGTCGTCAACTTCCGCATCGCAGGCCCGGGCAACGGCTGGAAGATCGCCGTGGCGCAGATCACCCTGTTCAACGAGACGTCGCAGCAGATTTCTATCGTGATAGACGAAAAGGCGGCGGTGCTGACTGACGTGGACGGCGTGGAGTACACCCCGATCAATGTCGTGGAACGCAGCGTGGGCATGTCCGGACCGATCAACCCGGAGTTCCGTTACCCGGACTTCATCGGGCTGTGGCGCAGCATCGTCATACGGTCCAGTGAGTCAGTTTCCGGGATGCTGTTGTTTGAGGTTCCGCCCGACTTCGAGGCCAACATCCTGGCGTGGAAGGCTTCAGACACTATCCAGGTCGGGTTCAGAGACTGATCGCGCTGCCGGCCGTCCAGCGCTCCTTATCGCGTGTCC
>JADFQR010000066.1 GCA_022561735.1 Chloroflexota bacterium
GACCAGTTCCACGGCGTGGCGCGCGTATCAGACCTGTTGCTGTTCTGGGCGGTCACCGGACTGCTGATCGCGGTCGCAGAGATCAATGACGGGCATTCAAGTTCAGAAAGCGGGAGCGCCGGGACGGTGGCTGGCCGGGGTGGGTGCCTCGCGCCACGAGTACGCACCTCGTTCGGAGCGAGACAGGCCGCCTATTTAGCGGGGGCGGGCGTGGTCGCGATACTGGCGCTGGTGATATTCGTGCAGCGAGACCTCAATCCACTGCGCGGGGGGATGCAGGCAGCTAACGGATTCGAGCAAAAAGCACTCAGCGGCGCAGCCGCGCTGCGATCGTTTGAGCGAGCCATCGATCTCGCACCGGACGTTGAGCGCTACTACCTGGAAGCCGCCGCTCTCTACTCGGCGGCGGCCGGACAAAGATCGGAGCCGCAGGAAGCCGAGGAACTCTTGCTCGCCGCCCGCGACCAACTGCTGGCGTACGAAGCTCGGGATCCGTTTGCCTGGCAAACGCAACTGGATCTGGCAGCCGTGGCAGCGGCGCTGGTCGCCAACGGGAACAGCGAATTCACGGCCGAGACCGTAGGCAGATACCGAAACGTATCGGCGCTAATGCCAGCTTTTGCTCCGATCCAGACCACGGCCGCCCGGCAGGTTGTGATCGCCGGCGATTATCGCCCTGGCATAACGATCGCCAACCTGGCGATCAGCCTGGAGGCGGAGACGGCGCCCAGTCCCGGAGCATGGTGGGCACGGGGCGAAGCCGCTTACCAGCTTGATCGGATGGAAGAGGCGCGCATAGCGTTTGAAACCGCTATCAGCCGCGCCCCGGACTCCGCCCACGCCGCCGCCTCACACAGGGGGCTCGCATTCATCGCAGAGATCGCGGGTGACGGGGAAGCGGCGGCGGAACATCACGCGCGCGCCGACGAGCTCGGCGGATAAGTTGGGATGGGTGGTCGCGGGATATCGCAATTCCTGAACCGGACACCGGAACCAAACCCCGGCGGTAGAGCATCGCTACCCCGGCCTCAGACTCGCCCGTAAACGTCTTCTAACCGGACAATATCGTCTTCGTCCAGGTAGTCTCCGAATTGCGTTTCCAGGATTTCCAATCGGCAATCTCCCGGGTTGGAGATCCGGTGCGTAACGCCGACGGGCACCCGGGCGTCATCACCCGGACCCAGATCGAACACTTGATCGCCGACCAGAACCCGGGCAAATCCAGATAACACGACCCAGCGTTCACTGCGTCTTTCGTGCCGCTGCAGGCTAAGCTTTTGACCGGGTTCCACCGTGATGACCTTCACCTTGTGGCCGGGTCCGGTCCGTACGACTAGAAATGATCCCCAGGGTCGCTTGACCCTCTGGTCGAAATCAGATGCGATCATTCGGGGTCCGTTCACTGAGATTGTGCCCGTTCCAGGCAGTATCGACGTTTAAGAATCGCCAGACAACGCATTTTGTCACCACAGTCTCGTTGATCCTTTTGACTACAGCATCCGTAATATTGCCCAGGGGGTCCGATAGCTCCTCACCGGCAGATTTGTCCACCGAACCCGGCGCCAGGTAGCTTCCAGACCTCAGCCCGATGCTTACGACCCTGACCTCGTTACTTTCCCGTCTACGCCCGCGGCGGCCGCGCGATCGCGCGATCGCGGGCCTTTCCGCGGTCCTCGTTGTAGCGGCCGTACTTGGCGGAGTCTGGGCGTTTCGCATCGCCCAACGGGCAGAGGCGCTCGGGCAAGAACTTCGGGCCACCGCCGGGGCTGCACGGGACACGATCATCACCGCCGACGAGTTAGAGATCGCCCGCCTGCGCGCAACGCTGGCCGAGACGGCTCCGCTGGCCCGTGAATTTGAGTCCGACCTGTGGCCATTGCGCATGGCCGGGGCGGTAATTGGCTGGTATCCGGTGCTGGGAGACAATGTTGCGGCGGCGCCGAAGCTCGCGAGCAGGCTTGTCGACGACGTCGACGCTGCGCTTGCGTTCGTGGAGGCGAGTGAGCTACTCGTCCACATGTACGACGCCATCCCACAGGAGGCGTCGGGCATCACGGCTACGCTGGACGCCCTGCCGTCAATGGACGAGATCAACGCCGTCACGGTACTCATCTATAAAGCTGACGAAGCGTTGGCGAGGGCCGAGGAGACTTCAACCAGTGTCAACGACAGGAGACTCTGGGGGCGCATCGGCAGCGAGGCGAAGGAGCTGCGGAAACAGGAAGCTGAACTTCGCGAGCTTATCGACTGGAGCCTTCTGGCCACGGACGCTCTTCGCGCCCTCGCGCAACTATCGGACGCGACCGAGGGATTGGCCGCGGTAATCGATTCCGGAGATACATCCCAACTGGACGGCAGCGTCCTGCGGCGCATGCCCGCCCTGGAGATCGCTGCGAAGGGAGCCTTCGAAGCCGTTGCGGCCGCTGTCGGCAGCGCGCCCGGGGCGGTCCAGTCCTCTCCAATCGGCAGGAACCTGAGAGATCTCGAACCGGTCCTGGACGCCCTGCACGCCACGGCGCGGGCAGGATCCCTGGTATCAGCGGTCATCACGCCCGCATTCAAGCCGGTCGAATCGTCCGGTGGCGGGCTGTTCGGTCCCGGCTCTGGGATAATGGATACGATCGCCCTGATCGGCGAACGCGTCGGCCTCCTGCTGGAAGCAGATAAGCTTCTCGTTCAGTCCAGGATTCGGCTACTACAGGCCCTCCCGCTGATCGAAACTCCATCCGCAGCGTCCGCCGCTGCCGGCCTTCTCGCGCTGTCCAGGGAACTCGAGCTTTCTGTCGGATTGCTCCGTGATCTGCCCGAACTCGGTCCGCCCGCTCTCGGCATCGACGGTCCGCGCCGGTACCTCGTTCTGGCGGAGTCCGCAGACGAGATACGGCCATCAGGCGGCCTTGTGTCCGGGGCATGGGTGCTCACGTTTAATCGCGGTGAACTCGTAACATCGGTATACCACGACGTCGTAGAGATCGATGATCTGACGAGCCTGTCGAGCTATCCAGCGCCGCCGGAACTTTTGGCGAATCATATGGATGCGTCCGTGTGGCTCCTGCGGGACGTGGGCTGGGAACCGCACTTCCCTTCTGTCGCGCGCTCGGCCGCCCGGATTTTGGCGCTCGGCCAGGACGGCCTCCAGGTGGACGGCGTTATCGTCCTCACACAGTGGGCCATGCTCGGGATCACCGAGGCGATCGGGTCGATCGAGACAGACCGGGGACCGATTCCGGCCGACCGGTTCCTGAGCGCACTTGAAGCCGGGACCGACGAGGAGGGCCGCGCTTTCATGAACGCCGTGTTCCAGGGTCTGCTGGACCAGATCAGCGGCCCAACAATCAACGGCAAGCTGTTCAAGCTGGCGCGCGCTACATCACTGGCGTTAAACCAGAATCAGATACTCGTTCACATGTTCGACGACGATCTACAGGCCATCGTCTCGCGTGCGGGCTGGGACGGGGTGATACCTGACACAAACGCTGATCGGATCGCCCCGGTTGATTCAAACATCGGCTGGAGCAAGGTTGATCGCAACATAGAACGCTCCCTCGATTACGAAGTGACGCTCACCCGCTCCGGGCCGTCCACCGCAAAGGTGACGCTTGGGTACAAAAACGCAAGTGACGCGAACGCCTCGGGATGCGATGTACAACGCCTTGAACCGGGAAAGAGCTACACCGATCTCAAGAACGCCTGTTACTGGAACCTCTTGAGGGTCTATACAGCGGAAGGCGCCGTGCTCGTTTCAGCCGATCCACTGCCCCTGCCGGCTAAAAGCGTCTACGCCCGCCTGGGTCTCGGGGGAGCCGGGGACGATACCGTGGTCCTCGGTTCAAGCCCCGCGGGTTCGTTCGTTGGAGGCCTCATCGTTGTCCCACCCGGTGAGGAGCGACGAACATCGTTCACCCTCCAGCTCCCGGCGTCAGCGGTCACATGGGACGGGGATCGAGCAACATATACCCTTGAACTTGCGGCTCAACCGGGCACGCGTGGACGGGAAACGAAGGTCTGGGTCGAAATGCCGAGCGGCTATGAATTTGTCAGCGGATCGGTGATACCGGCCAGCATCGCCGGACGGACGGTGCGTTTCGATTTTCCATTGACCGAGAACACGACGCTGTCGCTCCAGATGCAGCGAACAACCCCGCCGAACGCAGCGTTGCTTGACGGTGAACCGGTCGTTCGAGCGCAATGACCGGGTTCACGGGTCTGTCGATCAGACGCCTGCTGGCGAAAGCTCCGCTTCTGGCCGTCCTGTCTTTGATGACGGTTGCCATCACCGCATGCGGCGGCGGCGATGATAATCCTGCCCCGACATCGACGGCCGGTGTTCAACCCGAGGCGTCCCCCGCGCTGACACCGACCACAACACCGGTACTCGTTCCCGGACCGGGACCGCCCGCAGCTCGCGCTACGCCGCTACCGACCATGTCGCCTTCCGGGACCGTGCCCACACCATCGTCGGTTCCTGTAACTCCGACATCACATGACCCGGTTTCGACGCCAACGCAAAACCCGCCGACCGTCAGCGCACCCACTCCAACGCCTACGGCCTCCGGTCCGGCAGGTCCATCACCGACTCCAACATCCACAGCCGCCCCATCAAACACCCGAACACCGGCTCAAACGCCGACGCCTACCTCGACCCCGTCATCAACCAGCACGCCAACACCAACATCTATCCCGGGTCCCACAGCAACACCGATCCCGTTTATCAGCCCGACGCCGGTGCCAACTCCGACGCCAGTCCCGATTTCTGAAAGGTTCGGGGTCATTTCCGGGGGGGCAGGCGCCGGTTACCGGTTGGCGACGCTCGGAATCGACTGGTACATCCAGTTTGATCCCAATCCCGTTTCGGCATCCCCGGACACCGTCAAGGTTCCGTTCGTCTCAGTGAAACCGGGTAAGGTCAGACTGACGCCAACCGAGATCGCTGAATTCACTTCTGCAGCACCGGGCCGGACCTGGTACATCGGCGGTGAGCCCAACGTGGCGCAGCAGGATGGCATTTCACCCGAGGCGTACGTCGATGAGCTGGACTATTACGCAACGCAGATAAGGGCAGCGGACCCGTCTGCGAAGATCATGGGGCCCAGCATCCTGAACTGGGACTTCACCTGCACCGGCTGCGCAGGTTTCCAGTCAGGTGAAAGCTGGATGCGCCAATTCATAGACGCCTACGCCATCGCGCACGGCGGAGCGTCCCCGCCGGTTGATGTCTGGGCGATCGACACCTATCCACTGACATGGAACGACCTGCCGATGACCAACTGGCAGATCGTTCGCGACCAGATAATCGGGTTCCGCCAGTTCCTGGCAAACGAGGTTCCCGGCCACGCAGCAACGCCAATCTGGGTCACGGAGATAGCGTCCCACTGGGCCTTCACCGCATGGGAGATCAAGGACGGTAGTTTCGCCATCCCGGAAGGGCTGGAATTCCAGTGGCAGGAGATGGTCACATACATGGACGGAATACTGGACTGGCTTGAGGACAACGCCATTTCCGAAAACATCGGCAGATGGTTCTTCTTCATAGACTGGATCGACATCGATAAATCTGCGGCGGACGGCTACGCCGGGATTCACTTCTTCGACTCCGAAGACGTAGGCGCTCCGCTGAATCAACTCGGCCAGGTCTACCGGGATCACGCGCTTGGGTTGCGGTAGTTTGCGCTTGATCCTGATGTTGCCCGGGTCGTCGATGATCTGGCTGGCCGGGCTGGCAACGCTGGCGATGATCTCCTGCTCAAGTGACGCGGCGACACCAGCGCCGGTCGCGAGCGTGATTCCGGCGACAGCGATCACCCTGCCAGCGGATACCGTACAACCTCCCGCGCCGACAGCGATTCCGTCGCTGGCCGGGTCCACACCGGCGCCACGCGCCGGGCAGACCGCAACCCCGGAGCCGGTTCCCACGCCAGCCGAGCCGATAGTAAATCTGGCGACCCTGACGGTCCCCGTCTGCCGGACTACGTCGTTCTCGCCAAACGGCGCCGGTTTCGGCACCGTTCCGCACGCGACGCCGACTCCGGTGCCGGATTCAGGCTCGTCCGGGCAGCCCTCTTCCGACGGATCAACGGCTTTCGTGGCGGGCATGCGACCGTTGTATGACACCCTCGGCTCGGCGATAAGCGCGGGCGACGGCTCATGGTCGGAAGCCGTATCGGCCCAGTCGCGGGCCGGCTCAATAGCGTTTGAAGGTCGCCGGCTTTCACACATCTGTTCAGCGCTCTCGATAATCCCGCGAACCACGGCCAGCGACCCTCTGTTCTCACAGCTCGCTTCTTCCCTGGAGGCCCGGCGCGACGCGCTTTTCGCCGCCGCCGAGTTGCTCCGGATATCCGGCGCTGACTTCAGTGACCATGAGGCTGAACGTCAACGTACGACCTCGGGCATCCTCTCGTTTGGCTCCGTGTTGAATGTTTTTGCAGAATCATCCGGGGTCCCGGACTCCGCCGGGTTCCGGGGCTACTCGATCGTGAATCCGCTGCTTGAGCTACAGGTAGACGTTGCTCCAGGCTGGGTAACGGTCAGGAACGGAATTGACGTGTTCATCAACGCGCCCCCCGGGATGCAACGTTATTCAGTTTCCGGACTCGGGCCGGATGCGTGGAAGCTCGGGACGGCCTTGCGAATCCGGCGTTTTCGAAACGAAACCGGCCGCACGCTGGAACAAGCCGTCGCTGTGCTGGATAGCCTGCTTGTTCGGTTCGGCAGCCGTACGGCCGAATTCGAAACCGAAATTGGAGGGGCGCCCGGCGTCCGCCTGACATACTCGTACAACGACGGCTACTGGCAAACCGTTGTGGGGGCAACGGTCGTCGCGGACGCAACCTACCTGTTCGAGATGGGCTGCCCTGTCGAGTTCCTGGACGAGTGCGAAAGCGCGCTCGACGTTATCCTGGCGAGCGTCAAGTTCGACGCCGCGTGACAGCGGAATGCCCGGGCCTAGCTCTGTGAAAACCGTTCAGACGATTCACGCTCGGCTTTTGACTGCGCCGCCAACTGCCGTGCCGCAACCACCGTGTTCGGCCCGAGTTAGGCGCCCCGATCGGTGTGT
>JADFQR010000067.1 GCA_022561735.1 Chloroflexota bacterium
CGGCATCGGCGCGCATGGCCTGCGCCACACCCTTTGCGGTGCGAATCAGCCCGTCCAACAGCGTCTTCTGCGTCTCCACGTTGTTCCAGCGGATCGCCCCGCTCATGACAGCGGTGGCGGGGATGATGTTTCCCGCCGTCCCGGCATGAATCTCGCCGATGGTCACCACCGCCATCTCGTTTGGAGGGGTCTCGCGGCTGACCAGCGTCTGAAGCGCTGTAACCACGTGCGCTGCAACCACCACCGGGTCAACACTGAGATGTGGCATAGCGCCGTGACCGCCACTGCCGGTGATCGTCAGCCTGAAAGTGTCCTTGCCGGCCATCATCGGGCCGGAAGACGCCGTGACCGTGCCGGTTGGATCTCCGGCGCTGATGTGGAGGGCGATAACCCGGTCAGCCTTGTAGCGGTCAAAAAACCCATCGTCCGCCATCGCCTGAGCGCCGACATTGTTCTCTTCCGCCGGTTGAAAGGCGAAAATCACGCTGCCGTTTAGCTCCGACCGGTGTCTCGCCAGCAATTCGGCGGCGGTGATTGCCATTGCGATGTGGGAGTCGTGGCCGCAGGCGTGCATCGCATCGACAGATGAGGCAAATTGAAGCCCGGTTTGCTCCGCCATCGGCAGCGCATCGATATCGGCCCGGATCATGAGCGTCGGCCCGTCCGAGCCGCCCTGAAGGGTTCCGACGACCCCCGTCTGGCCGACCCCCTCCTCCACCGTCAGCCCCGCCGCGGTTAATCGCTCGGCGATGATCGCCGCCGTTCGGCGCTCCCGGAACTCGATCTCCGGATTGGCGTGAATATCACGGCGCAGCGCTATCATCCCGGGCGTCGCGGCGGCAATTTCCTCTGGAAATAGTGGGAATGGCATGGCGGGGCGAATGATACAGGGGCCGTATCGCCGTGATCGTCGGTCCCGGGGAGTTTCAGGAAAATTCGGCTGTCCGGCCGCGCAAGACGCGCTCCAGTTCCTTTGCCAGCTCCTCGTGGCCGGATTCCGTGAGCCCGGGGTCGGCGGCGATAACGTCGATAGCCTCGGCCCGTGCCGAGGCAAGTAGATCGGCATCGAACAACGTGGCTACACGGAGGTCTGCGAACCCGCTCTGGCGTGTGCCGATGTACTCACCCGGCCCGCGCAGACGGAGATCCTCCTCAGACAGGTCAAACCCGTCCGATACGCGCTCGATTATGCCAAGCCGTTCCTGCGCGCCCGGGCTGGGGCCGTCCGAGAGGAGGATGCACCGGCTGGCGTGTTCGCCGCGCCCTATCCGCCCCCGCAACTGGTGCAGCTGCGACAGGCCGAACCGCTCTGCCCCCTCTATCAACATCACCGTGGCGTTCGGGATGTCTATGCCGACCTCGATCACCGGCGTGGCGACCAGCACGTCAATCTTTCGCTGGCGGAAAAGGTCCATGACCCGTTGCTTCTCGGCAAGCGGCAGCCTCCCATGCAAAAGCCCGAGCTTGAGCTTCGAGAAGGGGCCTGCCGAAAGGTAGTTGAACTCTTCGACCGCCGACCGGGTGCGGATCTCTTCCGATTCGTCGATCAACGGACATACGACAAACGCCTGGCGTCCGGCGGCGACCTCGTCGAGCACGAGACGGTGCGCGTCCGCCCGCTGGTCCGGGGTTCGCGCCCACAGCGTCGTTATCGGCTTCCGCCCGCCCGGCAACTCACGAAGCGTCGTCAAGTCCAGGTCGCCGTAGAGGGTCAGGGCGAGCGAGCGAGGTATCGGCGTCGCCGACATGCCCAGGAGGTGAGGCCGTGGCCGCTGATCTGTCAGGGCGGCCCGCTGCTCGACGCCGAAACGGTGTTGCTCGTCCACTACGGCGAGGCTGAGGTTCCGGAACTTGACGGCTTCCTGTATGACGGCGTGGGTGCCGACGATAATGTCCAATTCGCCGTCCGAGATCATTTTTTGCAGTTCACGCTTCACCCGCGGCGAGTGGCTGCCGATCAACAGCCCTATCCGCAAAGGCGAGTCCAGCCCCGGGACGTTAGCCACAACCACCGGGTCATCGCCGTTGCGTCGCCCGGCGCCGTGATCCGCGTCATCTGGCGGGTTACCGTCCTGCCCTTCTGTATCATCCGGCGCGTCGCGTGATGAGCTTTCGAGCCGCATAGACGCCTGTTCGCCATGCAGGGGAACGGCGTCAAACATTGATCGCAGTGAAAGGAAATGCTGTTCAGCAAGCACCTCGGTCGGGGCGAGAAGAGCGCCCTGCATGCCGCACGACGCGGCGGCGAGCAACGCGATCACGGCGATGATCGTCTTCCCACTTCCGACCTCCCCCTGCAGGAGCCGCCCCATCGGCACGTCAGAATCGATGTCAGAAAGAATCGTCTTCAGAGCGTTCTTTTGATCTGCCGTGAGTTCGAAATCGAGTGACTCAATAAACAGATCAAGCAGGCCGGGACGCGGCCGGATAGTCACGCCGCCCGCCCGTTCCCGCCACTCGCGCTTGCGGCGCTGCACTGCGAGCTGGTTGAGGAACAGCTCATCGAACGCGAGCCGTCTTCGTGCCGTCTCCCGTTGCTCTATCGTGTCCGGGTGGTGCATCCACTCGATCGCGTCCCGCAACCCCGGCAGGACCATGCGCTCACGAATGTCCGGGGCAAGGTGCTCCCGCATTAACGGCAAACCCACGTCCAGAGCCTTGCGGGCGGCGGTTCGCAGGGTTCGCTGGTACATACCGTCAGTGGAGGGGTAGATGGGGAGCAGGTTCCCGGCGTGTGTCAGGGAGTCCCCGCGCAACACCTCGTACTCCGGGTTCTGGAACTGCGCCCGGTCCCGGTAAGCCTCAACTTTTCCGCTGATAACGACACGCGTCCCCGGACGCAACTGCTGCGCGAGGTAGGGCTGGCCGAACCACGTGATGTCCACGAATCCGGTCTCGTCACGGGCCGACACGCGCGTCGCGCCGCGCCTGCCTATGGCGGCGGTAGATGCGGACACCACCTCAACGATCACGCTCATGTCCTCGCCGTAAACGAGGTCGATAACGTTGCCGAGGTTCGAATAGTCGAGGTGCCGGTGCGGGAAGTGGTGGAGCAGATCACGCAGGGTCAACACGCCCAGGCGCTTGAACCGCGCGTGCTGGGATTTCGTGATGAACGGCAGGTCTTCGATCGGAGAGTCGAACGTGACCGGTCCGGAGGGCGGGGTCCTGGCCGCGGCCTTTTTACGGGCTCGCGTGGCGGGCTTCCTGGCTTTCGTCACGGATGCCGCCGGGGCGCTTTTCCTCTGCACAGGCGGTCGCGGCGCGGGCGCAGGTTCTCCCAGCGCGGATGCGCGTGCGGCGCGCGCCCAGGCCTCTCGTTTTTTCACCGTTAACGAGGCGTAGGACGTTTCCGGCATATCCACAGGCGCAAGGTCTGACCTGTTGGCATCCAGGAACAGGTCCAACCCACCGGCCACCGCCGCATCTTTGAAGCCGCGCTCCGCCTCCAGGTCAAGGATGCGGACAAGGGATTCACGCGCGGTGCGCCGCGGTGGGCGGGCTCGACTTTGCAACGGGGTATCGATCTCTTGAAACTATCCCTGAAAGCGGGGTGCGTCCCCGGAAGTCATCTGCCGGACAACGTTCCGGGAACAGGCCCCCACGATCAACCGGATTTCTTCCGAATAAATCCCACTCCGAGCGAACCGGGGCCGGCATAGGTTCCAACGACAGCGCCGATTCGCGAGGTGATGACGCCATCTTTCGGGGCGAGGTGAGCAAGGTCTCGCGACAGCTTCTCAAGTTCTTCCGGCTCGGTCGAGTAGTACACGGCGAGATGGTCGAACGGCGCCGCCTCTTCCACAAGCGCCTTGATCTGCTCAATTGCACGACGCCGGGTACGCGGGCTTGCCACCGGAGACGACTCACCGTCCTCAAACGTGATGATCGGCGTCACCTTGAGCAACCCGCCGATGAACCCCTTCGCGCGGCCGATGCGCCCGCCCTTCACAAGGTATTCAAGCGTGTCGACCATGCCGTAGAACCTGGCGCGACCCATCGCGTCCTTCGTCGCCGCGACCACCTCGTCGATCGTGGCTCCAGAGGCAGCGGAGATCGCGGCTTCGATCACGATCAGGCCCAGCGGTATCGTCGCCTGACCTGTGTCGATCGTTTCGATCCGCAGGCCGTCCACGGTGACTTCACGCGCGCCCTGGTTGGCGGAGTTGATGGTCTGGCTCAATTTTCCAGAGAGGTGAACGGAGACTATGCCGTCGTGATCGGCGGCCAGCTTCTGGTACACCTCGGCGAAATCGCCGGGCGAGGGCTGTGACGTGGTCGGGAGGTCGGATTCAGCTTCAAGGCGACGGTAAAACTCGTCGCTATCGATCTCGACTCCGTCCTTGAACTCTTCCATCCCGAAACGGACGATCAACGGAACAACGGTAATCCCGTGCTTCTCGACGAGGTCTCCCGGAAGATCGGCCGTGCTGTCGGTGACGATCGCGATAGTCATGCAGTCCTCTATTCCACACCCGGCATAGCCCAGATGTCATGATCCGCCAGTAGAACCCGCACAGACTATCGCGCGGCGGGGTAGTGGGCGAGCCGGTTATCGTCACCGGAGTCTCGAATGCCCGGCCAGAACGCCCCGTTAGAACGCCGGGCCAGAACACAAAATCGGGCCGTCCGGCTACTCAAAGGCCACAAGAAAGGCGTGATGTGGTTGTCCCCCGTGGACGATCTCCACTTCAGCATCCCCGGCCACTTCCTCAACCGCTTCGAGCGCCCTTTTGACGTCATCATTCGGAACATCGATGCCGGTGTAGATGGTGACCAGCTCGGCGTCCCGGGCGGCGCACCGGACCATCTCGACCAGCGCCGTCACCGGGTCATCAGCGGTCGCTACAAGCTCACCGTCCACCAGCGCCATAACGTCCCCGATGGCGATCTCCCGGCCTGCCACCACCGCGTCACGCACGGCGCGCGTCACCGAGCCTGAACGCACGCCACCTGCCGCAGCGCTCATGGCGGCGACGTTGGCCCCGAGATTTGCCGAAGACGAAAAGGCAAATGCCGCAGCAATCCCGGCCTGTACCGACGTGGTCTCGACAACCCTGACAACTTTGCCGGTAAGGTCAGGGACCTGCAGCGCCGCGGCGACGATGTTCTTGTTATTCGGAAGAAGCAGCACGCTATCTGATGGCGCAGCCTCAACGGCGTCCAGCAGGTCCCGGACGCTGGGGTTCATGGTGTCGCCACCACTTACGGGCGAGCAGGAGCCCATGCCGGCCTGTGCGAATATGGCCTCGAGCCCGGGCCCGGC
This sequence comes from Chloroflexota bacterium, assembly GCA_022561735.1. The sequence goes on from JADFQR010000067.1 coordinate 5,267, forward strand.
GCACACGGCCACGATCGCCATCTCCAACCGGGGAACCTCCGCATCGGACGGGGGCGTCGGAAGCGGCTGCTGCCCGGCCGCCCACTCGGACGTCTGTTCGTCCATATTGAGGATGGTGATCCCGGATAACGTGCCCAGTCCCGCGGCGTATGAAATCACCGGCCCCGGGTCCAGGGGATGGAGGTGGATCTTGACCGCTGTGGGGTCCCCGGCAACGACTGCGGACTCACCAAACTCCGTCACCCGGTCGCGGATCTTGATCACGTCCAGCTTCTCGCCTTCGATCAAGAACACGGTGCAGTACCCGTAGATCTCCTCCTGCACCGCATTGACAAAATCGACGCGCACCCCCGCAGCGGAACGGCCGTCGCCTTCAACACCGATCGGCGAGGGCGGTGGAAACTCTGTGTCGCCGTCACCCCGCCCCTGCACCAGCTCAAGCGCGCCGGACAGGAAGACGGAAAGCCCGTATCCGCCGGAATCGACCACCCCGGCGTCACGGAGCACGTCAAGCTGGGTCGGAGTCAGGGCCACGGCTTCTACAGACGCTTTCACCGCAGCTTCCAGTACATCCGAGATGCCGGCGCCGGTTTCCGCGCAGTCTGTGGCCGCGTCCGCGGTAACGCGCATCACGGTGAGCATCGTGCCCTCGCGCGGGTTGGGCACGGAGTCGTACGCGGCAACGGCGCCGGCGCGCATCCCGGCAGCGAACTCGACCGGTGTTATGCGCTCATGCCCGTCAGAGACGTCCGCAATACCACGAAAGAGCTGCGCCGAGATCAGGCCGCTATTGCCGCGTGCCGCCAGGAGAGCGCTGCGCGCCATCCTCCGGGCGGTGTCGCCGACATGGATAGGGGGCTGCGCCTTCAATTCTTCCACGATCGCCCGCAGCGTAAAACTCATGTTGGTGCCCGTATCGCCGTCAGGCACCGGGAACACATTCAGGGCGTTGATCTGCTCTCGATTTGCCTCGACCGCACGGCTTCCGGCGGCGACTAACGCACACAGGACTACGCCGTCAATCCACCCCCCGGTGTCGTCACGAATCAGGTCAAGGGCTTCGGATCGGGTCAATGGGGCCCCTTGCGAACTTCGCCATCGGCTAAGTGAGCGTCGTCAGAGTCGCCGAAACCGGCCGGGGTTTGTTCGTAAACGTTGTCGCGGACTACGCGTCGATGGTAACTTGTAGGTCTGGCGCAAGCCAATCCTAGAATTGTCCCTGATTTTCTCGGGACGCGCGCGACCGATATTATCGATTATCAAGATTCGGCGCGTCGACAACAGTTTTTAACACCTTTTAACACCGGGGTTTCTCAGACATGGCCAAGTGCAACCGCTGCGGAAAGGGTCCGCAGTTCGGTCACAACCGCAGCCACTCGATGCGGGCGACGAACCGAATGTTCAAGCCGAACCTGACTCGCAAGAAGTTGCCGGAGGGTTCCAAAAAGAGTCACGAGTACGTTTGCACCCGCTGCCTCAGGACGGAATTGAAGGCCAAACGCTAACGCAACTCCTGACACGGCAGGCGACCGGACCGCATCACGCACGTCCTACGAGGCGTGCGTTTTCGCGCCCGGGGTCCCGGTAACGGGGGGAATCAGGCCCCCGGCGAGGCTATCGCTTCTCTGAGCGCGGCGATCCCGGAAATAACCCCGTCCGGGTGGTTGAAGATGCCGGTGCCAGACACGAGCACCGTTGCGCCGGCCTCGGCACAGCCGGGCGCTGTGTCGGT
>JADFQR010000068.1 GCA_022561735.1 Chloroflexota bacterium
GCGACTCATCGTGTAGCTCCAGTTGGGAGGGTTGGCGGAATTGCGGCCAGAATACCATCGCGCAGGGTGTTTCACCGCGAGCCCCCTGTGTCACACAAACCCGGTGTCACTTAAACCCGGGGTCACGTAAACCGGGAAGCGCGATAGCCGAAAGTCCAGGAATCATGGCGATGCACGACCGCTGCGGGGGCGATACCGGCACATCGCCCCGGCGTTTGACGGCCTGCGGGAACCGACATACGCTTGCACTAACGTAACGAGCAGCGCGAATTCCGCGCTCGGGGAGCTTGGGGAGCCAGGCTGAGAGGGTGGCCGTAACCGCCACCGACCCTGAACCTGATCTGGTTAATGCCAGCGTAGGGAATCTCATCTTCTGGCTCCCACCATCGGGTATTTGAACACCCGAAACGCCGTAGACCCGCGAGCGACGGTAACGGGAGCGTACAGATGAGTGACCTTTTGGAAATCGGCGGCAAGACCTTCAAATCCCGCCTGATGACCGGTACGGGCAAGCACAGGTCTCCTGAAGACCTTGTCGCGTCCGTCGAGGCGTCCGGGACCGAGATCATCACCGTCGCCATTCGCCGCCTGAACCTGGACGATCCGAACGAAAAAACGATCCTGGACTACCTGGACTGGGATCGCTACCAGATACTGCCGAACACCGCCGGCTCTACCACCGCGGACGAGGCGGTATTCACGGCCCAGCTTGCGCGCGAGGTCACCGGCTCTGACTGGATAAAAGTCGAGGTGATCCCGGACCCGAAGTACCTGCTCCCGGACCCGATAGGAACGCTTGAGGCCTCCGAACGCCTCGTCAAGGACGGCTTCACCGTCCTTCCCTACATCGGCGCAGACCCGGTGCTGGCCCGCCGGCTGGAGGATATTGGCTGCGCGACCGTGATGCCGCTCGGCTCTCCCATCGGCTCAGGTCGCGGCGTCCTGACGCTTGACGAGATCAAGATCATCATCGAGCAGGCGGGCGTGCCGGTCGTGGTTGACGCCGGGCTGGGCACGCCGTCAGAGGCGGCATCTGTTATGGAGATCGGCGCAGACGCCGTGCTCGTGAACACCGCTATCGCACAGGCCGAGGACCCGGCCCTCATGGGAGAGGCGTTCAACCTGGGTGTCCGGGCCGGGCGCATGGCGTACCAGGCGGGGCGAATCCCGGCCAGGGCGTACGCGACGGCCAGCTCGCCACTGGAAGGCGTGCCTGAATCCGCCACAGCTGACTGATCGTTCCCGAGACCCCCGAGACCACGGAAGCCTGTTAAAGCCGTCCACGATGCAACTCCCCACGCGCGTCCTCTGCCTGGTAACAGCGCTGAACCCCGGCGATCACCCGGGTGCGCTGCTTGCTTCCGTTCGCGCCGCTGTGCGCGGGGGCGTGAACGTGGTCCAGGTGCGGGCTCCGGAACTGGAGCGAACGGAGTTCTTCAACCTGGCGGCGTCGGTGGTCGAAACGGTCAACGGGGATGCACTTGTCCTCGTCAACAACCGTGTCGACGTGGCGCTTGCCGTTGACGCCGCGGGCGTCCAGCTTGGCGAGCGCGGAACCGCGGTGACCGCGGCCCGGCGCGTCGGCGGAACCGATTGGCTGATAGGCCGCTCCGTCCACTCCGTTGAGGGCGCGCTCAAGGCGGAGAAGAACGGCGCTGATTTTCTCCTGCTGGGAACCCTGTACGAGACCCCGTCTCACCCCGGCGTGGCGGGCGCCGGACCGGGCCTTGTCAAACAGGTTTCGTCGGAGGTGGTAATACCGGTTATCGGTATCGGGGGAATCGATGCGATACGCGCCGCCGATGTCGTGTCGGCCGGTGCGCAGGGGGTGGCGGTGATCGGGGCGATACTCCGAGCCGCGGACCCTGAACGGGCGGCGGCGGAACTCCGGGCGGCTATCGAAGAAGCGGGCCCAGCCCAGGCTGCCGGAAGCATAGAGAAACCGGAACAGCGGGGATCTACGGCACTGAAACCGGGGACGGACACATGATTACCGTGCATATAAACGGCAGCGAGGTTGAGCTGGACGGCCCGATCAGCCTTACCGCCTATCTTGAATCCAGGGACCTGGCGGAGCGCAGGGTCGCGGTCGCCGTCAACAGCGAGATCGTTCGCCGCTCGGAGTACGACTCGATAGTCATACAGCAGGGAGATCGGCTGGAGATCGTTCGGCCGGCCGGCGGCGGATAAGCGCCGGGTTCAAGAAGCCCGGGGCCGCTGCCGCCCGTGTCACGCCGGCAAAATTGGAAGCCGCGCCGCTACGTCTGAAACCCGCCCATCATCGCCATCCCCATCACAGCCCACAACATTACGACCGAGATCAAAAGTACCGGAAGGACAACCCGTTTCAGGGTGCGGTCTGAGTCGTTTGGCTGCAACTGGATGTTTCTCCTGTGCGTTTCTCGGGTTGCTGCGCCCCGTGCGTTACGGGGACAGGGCTTGTGAATTAAGCGGTGCTGAGGCCGGGATCTCGGCGATCAGCCAACGGACCACTTAAACACTAGCGACATCAAGATTCCCGGGGATGCCAGCCCACCCGTCAATCGGGTGCGGGACCGCCCGAACCGTCGGGTCGCGACCGGCTGCCATAGGCGCTGCGTGAACACACGCGCCGGGACCGGCCCAATCCGCCCAGACGTTGTTCGGCGGGCGCCCAGACCGCAGCGCAGCGGACGCCCGGCGTTACACTACGTTGCCCGCCCTCAAACCTGCCTTCCAACGATCTGGGCCTCGTCAGTGGAGCGATTCTTGTCACGACATAAGCGACTGGATGTCCTGGCCGCCGTCCACGAGGCCGGCGTGGTGCCGATCTTCTACACCGGCGATATTGATCGTGCGCAGTCGGTCGTCCGCGCCTGCCGCGCGGGCGGTATTCGCCTTATAGAGTTCACCAACCGCGGCGACCACGCCTGGGAGGTGTTCTCGGAGCTTGAGCGCTGGGCGTCGATCGAGTTGCCCGACGTGATCCTTGGCGCTGGCTCGGTCCTCGACGCCCCGACCGCGGCGCTGTACATAGCGAACGGGGCGTCCTTCATCGTCAGCCCTGCTACGGACGACGACACGGCAAGATTATGCAACCGCCGCAAGATCGCCTACATGCCGGGCTGCGGCACCGTCACGGAGATAGCTCACGCGGAGGAGCTCGGCTGCGAGATTGTGAAGCTGTTCCCGGGTGACTCGGCAGGCGGGCCGGGTTTCGTCCGGGCGGTGCGCGGTCCCATGCCCTGGTCGTCCATAATGCCGACCGGAGGCGTGGACGGGACCCGTGAGTCGCTTCGTGCCTGGTTTGAGGCCGGAGTTCCGGCGGTGGGCATCGGCTCGGCGCTCGTTTCGCCGGATATCGTCGAGACGGAGGCGTGGGAGACGTTGACCGGGCGCTGCCGGGACGTCCTCGCTCTCATCAGGGAACTGCGCCAGAAGTAGCGGATCGCCGCTTACGCCTGCGCGGTTTGAATACCGGGAACCACCTGGAGGTTTTACATGTCGCTTGACCCGAAGGTCCGGCAGTTCGTCGCCGGGAATCACAAGGCTGTCCTTAGCACGTTCCGGCGCGACGGCGCCACACAGATGAGCGTCGTCACCTGCGGCCCGTATGGTGAAGGCGTGGCCTTCTCCACCACCGAGGATCGAGCGAAGCTGCGCAATCTTGAGCGCGACCCGCGCTGCACCCTGCTCGTATCGAAGGACGATTGGTGGGGCTACATCGTGTTTGAAGGCCGGGCGGAGATCATCTCATCAAAGACCGCCAGCCCCGAAAAACTTCGAGACGCTATGCGTGACGTGTACCGCGCCGCTTCGGGCACGGAGCATCCTGACTGGGAGGAATACGACGAGGCGATGCGGAAAGAAAACCGCGCCACCGTGATCGTGATCCCGGACAAGGTCTACGGCACCGCCCTCTGAACGCCTCCCGGCGAAATGCCTCTTGTGCCGGTCGCAGTGAAGCCCCGAAAAGCGCTACGGACAGGCCCACCGGAAACCGGCTGCCGAAACCGTCGGGATCAATACGAATGAATACAGGAGACAGACAGGCCGCATGCCCCACAGCTTCGTGACGATCGGGGAGGTACTCCTCCGCCTGACCACCCCGCGACGTGAGCGTCTCACGCAGGCTCGTTCATTTGACGTCATCTACGGCGGCACGGAGTGCAACGTTGCTGTCGCACTGGAGCAGTTCGGCGTCGAACCGGCTTTGATCTCCCGTATCCCGGACAACGACATCGGGCAGGCGTGTATCAACTTTATCCGGCAGTACGGCGTTGATACATCGCTGGTGGTGCGCGGCGGTGATCGGCTCGGCCTCTACTACCTGGAGATCGGCGCATCGGAACGCCCGTCTGCCGTGGTTTACGACAGGGCGCGCTCCGCTATGTCCGAGATCGAACCCTCTATGGTCGACTGGCCGGCCGCGCTCGCCGGACGGGACTGGTTCCACTTTTCCGGGATTACATGCGCCATCTCCGAGCGGGCGACTGCGACGGTGGCCGCAGGCTGCGAGGCGGCGAAAGCGGCAGGCATGACCGTCAGCACGGACTTCAACTACCGGAGCGCCCTGTGGAACCCTGAGCAGGCGGCGAAGCGGCTTGAACCGCTGATGCAGTACGTTGACGTCGCGATCGGAAGCGCACGCGACCCCATCCTCGGCATCATGCTCGGGACGGACGGAAACATCGCACCGGATGACCGGACCCCTGAGGCGTACCGACCCTTTGTCGAGACCGCCATTTCAAAATACGGTTTTGACAGGATGGCGCTAACGGTGCGGGACGTCCATTCGAGCGACCACAACTCCTGGCAGGGCGTGTTTTACGACGGCTCGCAGATCACCCTCAGCCGTCGTCACGAGTTGGATATTGTGGATCGCGTCGGCGGTGGGGATGGGTTTGCGGCTGGAGCGATCTGGGGCGTCATGAACGGCTGGGAAGGGCAGAAGATCGTGGACTTCGCGGCCGCGTCCGGGGCCATGGCCCACACCGTTCACGGCGACTTCAACCTGGCGTCGGAGGCGGAAGTGCTCGCGGCGGCATCGGGCGGAGCCGACGTCAGGCGCTGACCCCGCCCGTTTTAGCGCCCGGAGTCGCGTCTTCCGGGGGCAACAGGAGCCGATGCTGTGCCCGCTGAAGCGTGAGGGAGAAGTTCCGTACGCTGCCACTTCTATCCGCGAGCCGTCCGGCGTTCACACAGGCGCGCGTTTCTAGGTCGTCACCTGCACCAGCCGGTAGCCGATGCCCGGCTCCGTGATGATGTAGCGCGGCCGGGACGGGTCCTCTTCCAGCTTCCGGCGAAGCTGCTTCACGAAGGTCCGCAAATACTCCGTCTCGTCGCCGTACTCCGGCCCCCACACGGCCTGCAACAACTCGCGGTGGGTGAGCACCTTGCCTGCGTTGGTCGCAAGCGTTCGCAGCAGGTCGTACTCGGTGCGAGTCAGCCGCACCTCTTCACCACGGCGTTTGACGATACGAGCGCCGAGGTCGATCTCGACATACCCGGTCGTCACGACAGGGTCCTGTCGCGAACCGTTGCCGGACAAGCGGTCTGCGCGTCGTAGCGCTGCGCGTATGCGTGCTGAAAGCTCTGCGCCGCCGAAAGGCTTGGTCATGTAATCGTCCGCGCCCAGGTCAAGGGCGCGGACCTTTTCCCGTTCCTGGTCGGTCGCGGAAAGGATGATTACCGGGTCGGTGAAAAATTCACGAAGCCGTTCAAGGGCCTCAAACCCGTCCATCACCGGCATCGATATATCCAGGACGATCAGGCTGGGGCGGCTCAGGGAAGCCTGGTAGAGCGCTTCCTCCCCGTTCGATGCCAGCACGACGTCAAACCCCTCAGCGGTGAGCTGGCGCTCGACGAGACGACGGAGCTTGGGATCGTCATCGACGACCAGAATGGACGGTTTCGTCTTGCGGCGTTGCGTCGCATCTATGTTCATATTCAGTGAACCCTGCCTGTCTGGTTGCGCCCGGTAAGTCTAACCACTAGCGGTCAGGTTCTGGGCTGAACGGGAAGCGTGAACCAGAAGCAGGACCCATCACCGGGCTCGCTCTCCACGCCTATCTCGCCGCCGTGCGCCTGCACAATGGCTTTACAGATCGCCAGCCCCAGGCCCGCGCCCATACCGGATTGCCGACCGGCGTCGGTCACCCGGAAAAACTTCTCAAAGATATCGTTCTGAACGTTCCGCGCTACCCCGATACCGGAATCTCTGACGGCGGTTTCCAGGGTGTCGGTCTCCGGATCGTAAAGCGCGTGGACCGTGATCGGGCCATCGGAATATTTCAGGGCGTTCGATATCAGGTTATCCAGCACACGCCCTACCTGCACCGGGTCCACGTACATGAGCGGCAGATCAAGGGGCGCGTCCACCGCTATTTCACGTCCCTCGCCAAGCCGGGAACGTTTTGCCCTTCTCGCCGCGTCGTCCGCAAGGTCTGCGATGTGGGTCTCTTCCGGCTCAATCGGAACCGAACCGGCCTCGATGCGTGACATGTCGAGGAGGTTTGAGACAAGCTCGGACAGGCGGTCGGCCTCGTCGTCAACCGCCAACAACTCCTCCATCAAAAAATCGCTGTCCTCGCTATCCTCCCGGATGTTCATCATGGCCGAAGCGACGAGGCCCTTTATCGCCGTCACCGGACCCCGGAGATCGTGCGTAATCATCGACAGGAAATCCGCCTTCACATCATCAAGGCGTTTCAGCGCGGTGATGTCCTGGAACACGGCGATGCCCGCTGTAACGCGCCCGTCTGAGGAGAGCACGGGGGCGGCGCTCACGAGTGTCGGAACCTGGGACCCGTCCGGCCGGTCGAAGACAACCTCTACCTCCCGCACCACTTTCCCGGTCGCAATGGCGCGTTGCAGTGGCAGCTCCGCCATTTCAAACAGCGCACCGTTGGGCCGGCGGTAGGTGACCGACTTCCTGTACTGGAAGTCAGTCACCTACC
>JADFQR010000069.1 GCA_022561735.1 Chloroflexota bacterium
TTGGATACCCAACGCAGACCCCCAGGGACCGGACACCTGGATGAATTGTCCACCCCCGGCGCCGCTGAGCGCATGAAGGTTGTATGAGATGACCGTGTCGTGTGTCAAAAAGTTGTGTTAATTCAACTCCCGTGGCGTACGATTTTTGACAGGCGCATCAGATGTAGCGGTTAAAGACGGCATCCACTGGCGCGCTGTGGATCGACGTTGAAACCCTGGCGGAGAACTTTGCGATTCAGTGACATAGGCCTCCAGTTCCGGATCATGGCCTACGTGTTCATGGGGATGACGGTCCTCGTAAGCCTGTTCGCCTTCGTCGCGCTCCAGGCCGTCGATGACTCGTCGGACGAGATCCTCCAGGAGCGGCTGATCCTGGCAAGGACGGTTGCCAGCGCCGTGGACCGCGTCATCGCCACGACTGCGACTCTTGTGACGGGGGTGGCGGATGCGATGGGCAAATCCGGTGCGGTGACCCCGTCGGATGCAGAAACCTCCGTGAATACGCTTGCGCTTGCGCTGACTGACGTGAACGCAGGGACCCCGCCGGAGCTCGTTGCGTTGATAGACGGAAGCGGCAGGCCGATAGCGCGTGCCGGCTCCTCCCGGGACGGCGAGGCGCTGTTAGCCTTCGTCGCCTCGCTGCAACCCGACGGAGCGCCCGTGGTCATCGGCGGGGGCGTCGGCGGGCCGTTGATCGCTGCGTCGGCCTCGCTTGGTGGAGGGACCGGCGGTATGCGTCTCGCCGCCGTCATCCTTCCAAGCCCGCAACTCCTCAAGGTGTCCGACGCAGCGTCCGGCGACGTTCGCTCATACCGGACCGAGTTGATCGACGCAGAAGGGATCGTACTTGAGACGTCGGACGGCGCCCGGCCGCTGACTCCAACGCGGCACCTCGCGATCATCGGGGATGCGCTCAACCTGCGTGAAAGCGGTGTGGGCGAACATTCTCCGCCGGACGTAAAGGGCGGAGAGTCAGAGCGGCATGTGGTTGCGTTTGCACCGCTGGAGGAGATGCCCTGGGGTGTCGTGGTCGAGCAACCCGAAGATGTCGCGCTTGCCGTGCCCAATGATCTGCGCCGGCGTATTCTCTGGCTCGCGGGGCTGGGGTTCCTGGCAGGGCTGGGTCTCGCCTGGATCACCAGCCGCCAGGTCGTTCTGCCGCTGATACGGCTCACGGAACGCGCCGGCCGAATCGCGTCTGGCGATCTCGGCGGCACGATAAGTCCTGAAGGTCAGGACGAGGTCCGACGGCTCAGTGTGTCGTTTGAGACCATGCGAAACCGGATGGAGACATCCCGGCGGGAGCTTGAAGAATGGGGCCAGGAGTTGGAGGCCCGCGTTGAGGAACGCACGACGGAACTTGCCCGGCGTAGTAGTGAACGCGATCTTCTGCTCAAGAAGGTGATGACCGCCCAGGAGGAGGAACGGCGTCGCATCGCCCGTGATCTCCATGACCAGGTCGGCCAGTCGCTCACGGCGTTAACGATGAGCCTCGGGTCGGCGGAAGCGGAACTGGCGGAATTAAACCCGGCGGCGTCTGAACGCATCGGCGAACTCCGGCGGGTCGCCGGGGACACGATAGAAGAGGTGCGTCGCATGATGGCGGACCTTCGTCCGAGCATCCTTGACGATATGGGACTCTCGGCCGCCGTCGGCTGGTATCTTGAGAATCATCTTGAACGGACCGGTGTGAAGTCTTCGCTTGAGGTTTCAGATCTGCAAACGGACCTGCCGGAGGTTGTCGAGATCACAGCGTTTCGCGTGGTGCAGGAGGCCCTCAATAACGTGATGAAGCACGCCCGCGCCGGTCACGCGACGGTCAAACTGGAGGGCCACAGCGACCGTATCACGGGCGAAATCGTGGACGACGGTGAGGGGTTCGATCTGTCGGGCGTCGAACCCGGCGCGGACGGTGGATGGGCGGTAGGGTTGCTGGGCATGAACGAGCGGGTCACCCTTCTCGGTGGCACACTCGATATAGAGACGGCGCCCGGCTCGGGCACGTCCGTCCGGTTTGTTATCCCGTTGTCCCAAATGTCTTCCCAGTTGTCTTCCCAGGTGTCTTCAGGGGAGGGTGCCGATGCCTGACCGGCCGATCCGCGTCCTCATAGCGGACGATCATGAGATTGTCCGCGCAGGCATCCGGCTGCTCTTGAACGGCCATGCGGATATCGAAGTGATCGCCGAGGCGCGTGATGGAGCGGAGGCGGTGGCGTTGACGGCGACGACCAGGCCGGATGTTGTTCTCATGGATATCTCCATGCCGGTGATGACGGGCATAGAAGCGACCCGGGCCATAAAAGCGAACAACGACGGAGTCGAGATCGTCGGGCTGACGATGCACGCTGATGAGCGGTACTTTTTTGAGTTGCTGAAGGCCGGCGCGTCCGGCTACGTCGTCAAGGGCGGCGCCCCGCACGAGTTGCTGGAAGCGATACGGGCAGCCGCCCGGGGCCAGGCGTACATACATCCCAGCGTAGCGGGAAGGCTTATCGGAGATTTTGTCGAGCGCGCCAGGGCTGGTGAAGCGGAACTGGACGGGATCACCGATCGTGAGCGGCAGGTGCTTGAGCTGATCGCACGCGGCCTGACCGGCAGAGAGATCGCCGAACTGTTGGAGATCAGCGCCAACACAGTTGACCGTCACCGGTCCAACATCATGACCAAGCTGGATCTGCACAACAAGGCGGAACTCGTTCGCTACGCCGTGCGCAAAGGACTTATCGCAGCCGATTGACCTGCCCGGGCGCTAATGGTGGAAGCACACCACGCGTGATGGTGTCCCTGAGGAGGCCCGATGGCCCTTGTGCGCGATGAACAGCCGGGGCCGATCCCGTACCCTGAAATCAGCCGAATTGACGGTCGGTTTACGACGAGAAGGGGACGTAATGCGCCTGCGACATCGAATTACATTTATCGGAATTGCCGCGCTTCTGACGCTGGCTATCGCCTGCACGTCAGGTGAGTCCACCCCGTTCCCGACGGCCGAGCCGGCCGCCACGTCAACTCCCGTCCCGGCAGACGATCACGCCGATGACGACGACGGGCATGATGAAGATGAGGCGCACGAAGCCGAATCCGCACTCGACGCCGTGGACCGCGGCCGAGTCGTATACCAGCAGGTTGGCTGCGCCGCCTGCCACGGCGAAGACGGCTCCGGCACCGTAATTGCTCCCGGCCTGCCGGGTCACAACGAGCTACAGGTCAGGCGGCAGGTACGCGGTCCGATAGGGGTGATGCCGGTATTTGGCACGGATGTCTTGACACCAGAAGACTTGAGCGCCCTGGTCGCCTACGTCGAAAGCCTGTCCGGCGCCCACATGCACGGCATGGAGACTGGCATCCCGCTGGCAGAACAATCCCTGGCCCACCACCGGATGGCGCTGACGGCTTTCTCCGCGGACAACGTCGACGAAGCGGAACACCACATCGAGCACCTGATCGGCATCCTGGACGGTCAGCACCTCGCGCTCATGCAGGAAGCCCTTGACCTGACGCTGTCCGGCGACATTCACGACGCCCAGCACATGATCGAAGGGATGCTGTCCGATGTGCAACCTGCCGATGAGAGTTTTGTGACCCTCCACTTCAAGCTCGGACTGGCGGGCCTCCGCGCCACCGGAAACGGCGAAGCTGCCCACCATCTAGAGCACGCTGCCGCCGTCGCCGACGGCGACGAGTTGGCGGAGATCAACGAGATTCTGGCACTGCTTGCGGCGGACGAAAAAATCGAAGCGGAGGAACACCTCTCAGCGCTGCTGGGCATGGCATCGATCGGCATCGGGAACGGGGGCCACGACGACGCCGATGCGGCTCACGAGGATGACGACGACCACGCAACCGACGACCAAGACGCCGATGCAACGCACGAGGATGACGACGACCACGCAACCGACGACCAAGACGCCGATGCAACGCACGAGGATGGCGACGAGCACGCAACGGGCGACCAAGACGCCGATGCAATGCACGAGGATGGCGACGAGCACGCAACGGGCGACCAAGACGCCGATGCAACACACGAGGACGGCGACGAGCACGCGACGGACGAGCATGACGCCGATGCACTGCACGAGGATGGCGACGAGCACGCGACGGACGAGCATGACGCCGATGCCGACCCTGCCGCCTGATATGGACCGGCAGAGGATCACCCGGGGGCCGGCGGCGACGCCGGTCCTCATGCAGTGGAGATCGATCGGGGTCAGATCATGTGGGGCGACTGCGACGGCCCGGGCTGGTGGATGGCGTTTGGTTTCCTGGCCATGGCTATCTTCTGGACTGGCCTCCTCGCCCTGTTGTACCCCCTGGTTACAAGGCCGCGCGGCGTTGGCGAGGTGATGATTGCCGGACTAATGTCGGCTGAGCCGCGGCGGACACAGCGGCAAGCCGCTACGTCGCGGGCGAGATCGACCAGGAAGAGTTCGACCGCGTAATGAGCCGACTGAACAGATGAGACAAGTCGAAACCGCAGGGAACGGCTGTCACCGCTGTCACGAAATACTCATGCTTACGGGTAGGGTCCTCATGTGGGCTATATGCAGCCCATCGCTTACTTGCTCACGTGATCGATGAAGAATCCGGTGGAGACGGATACGACGGCCGACGAACCACCGGGGACGAACCGCGCCCGGACGCGTGACGGTAAGGCAGCGCGCTACTGCGATGCGATGTGCTGGTCGATTGAGATAGGAGTCAAGTAAACGTGATGCCGGCATATCTGCGTCCGCGGGCACGCCGGTTTATCTGGTTGCCGGTGGCCCTGGTGACCGTGATCCTCATTGCCTGTGGCGGTAGCGGCGCTGTCGGCGACTCGCCGTTTCCGGTCGAAGTCACCAGCCAGCGCGTCGTGATCGGAGAGCAGGTGTATGCCACCAATTGCACCGTATGCCACGGCGAGATCGGCTCCGCCCCAACGCTCCCCGGAGCGCCATCGCATGCCGAAGATGGCCACACCTGGCATCACGCTGACCGAAACCTGTTCGAGTGGATCCTGGACCGCCCGCCGCTTGCCCGGGTGATGCCGCCGTTCCGGGGAACATTGAGCGACGAGGAAGTGTCCTCCGTAATCGCTTACATGAAGTCAGAGTGGCCGGCGGATATCCAGTCTCGCCAGAACCAATTGTCACGGCTGATTGAGCAGCAAATACTGGAGGACGCGGGCGGGTAGGCGGCGCCCCGGCAGGCGATCTCCGGGCAATAAGCGGCAGCCAGCCGTATTACGCTGATGCGGGGAGTGATTACAGGGGCAGGCCGCGCTTGAGATGACTCACGTCCGGACACAGGATTCCGGCCTGTCAGAGTGCAGATAGCGGTCTGACGCCAGCGCGTTACGCATCGTCAGGACGGGCCACGACGCGGGACGAACCGTCGGATAGCGCCGCTCGCGATGGGAGAGTTTTGCGTCGAGGAGGCCCGGTCCCGGCCGGTCAGATCGATGCGATCACGATCTGTGAAACGACGACGACGAGGGATAGGAAGATCACCCCTACCTCAAGCGGGAGAAGTGGGGTCACACGCTTTTGAAATCTATCCAGCACGTCGATCCTTCCGGGTACAGCCGAAGGGATGCGGAAGCGATCCCCGGCGGCGGTAGTTGCGGTGGTAATCGTAAGTGCTTGAGCGGGAGGCGCGGGAGGCGCATGGGACACCACTCCGGTGCGGTTTTCGCCATACGACACCCGTAGTACTACCGGGTCGCCGTCGTGTTCGCGTCCCCGGTGCCGGCCGGTGTTACCTGCGCTACGCGCCCGGGCGGCGCCCTGTGATTGGCGCTGAAGTCTCGGGCTCAATCGCAAAACGCGGCCATATTAGCCTTCAAAGCCCGTGTATCGACTGCAAATATGCCGTTTCCGCCCCGCCGATTATTAACGATACGTTCACCGGCCTGCATCGCTATTTCATGGACAGAACGAGCGTGGTGTGGTTTTGTCCAACCCTTATCAATATCAATCCGTTGGCGATGCACCTCCCAATCGTCGTCGGGCCGGGATGGATCACTCACCCGAAATGCCACCACAAAATCGCCCCTCGGCTCCCCGTTTTACGACGACCCGCCGCGAAATGATGAAACTTTCCGCTGCAGCCGGGGCCGCCCTGGCCGCGGCCTACGTGGCGCCATCGTTTACGACTGTGGGAGTACCACGTGCGTTCGCAGGACTTAGCTTCGGCGACATTATCGACTGCCAGCTCTGCGACAAGCTCGGCAAACCCCGAGTTCTCACCATGCAGTTGCTGGAGACCAGCTTGCCCCCGGACGAAGGCCACGACCAGGAGGCAGGCAAGGTCACGGTCGTCGGAAATGGCAGTCTCCCTGACCCCGTCTATGTCCGCGCGTCGGACAAATCCAATTCATTCGATGGCAAGGCACGCATCTGGTTCGCCGGTCTCGTCAACGTCGGTAATTTCTTTGACATCAACTCAATATCGGGGGTGAAGAACAACGGCGACCTCGACCCGAAGGACTCCGTGCTATCTAAGAAGCTTTCACGTGAGGTGCGCCAGTATGCACGCAAGCAGAAGAAGGACGGCACGCTGGCGGCAAACCAGCCGCACATCGAGATCGCCCGAGACCTAGGACGCCGAGGCCGAGACGTGAGTGAAGGCACGCGCATCGAGTACATCGTGACCGAGGCATCATCATGGCCGCTCAAGGCCGTGTGGATTAATGACTTCGAGAAGGGCACCGAGGATCGGTTCTACCTGTGGGAGAACTTGATCTATCCGGCGACTCAGCGCGTGCTGGAGTCAGCGTTCCCCGAGCGCAAGTGGAAGGCGTACCTGAAGGCTCGCCCGAAGAAGCCACGCAAGGTGAAGGCCCCGGACGAGAAGCCGAAGCGACGTGGCAAGAAGGTGAATCCGGGCCAG
>JADFQR010000070.1 GCA_022561735.1 Chloroflexota bacterium
CGGCATGCCGTAGCCGTCCGCACGGGCCGCGATCGACTCAATATTCATCTGTCGCGATAACGGCACGGAAGTGGCGTACTTATTGTTCTCACAGAAAAAGATCACCGGGAGGTGATGGATCGACGCGAAGTTCATCGCCTCGTGCGTCTCGCCCATGCTCGATGCGCCGTCGCCGAAGTACGCCACGGTGACGCGCTTCTCTCCGCGCATCTTATCGGCGAGCGCGACGCCCACCGCTTGCAGAAGCTGTGTGGCAACCACGTTGGAGAACGATACGATGTCGCGGCGGGAGCGATCGATGGCGCCGTGCAACGGGAACTGGCGCGCTCCGGAGAGGGGTTCGCCGTCCTTCGCCAGGAAACCCAGCAGCAGCTCCAGCGGCGTAATGCCGAGGGCGAGCATCGTCGTGAGCTCGCGGTAGTAGATGTAGAAGCGGTCACGTTCAGGGTCCAGGGCTCTGATCGCGCCCACCTGTGCAGCTTCGTGCCCCTGGGCGGAGGCGACTATCGCCGCCCTGCCCTGCCGGTTCATCTGCCAGATTCGTTGATCGAGCGTCCTGCTGAGTACCATGGTCCGGTACATTTCCAGCAGGTCAGTGTCGGTCAACGCCGGGGGACCGGTGGGGGTTGCGGACGTTTTTTTTGTTCTGGAAGTTTGTTCACCGAGCATTTGGCGGTAATTATAGGGACGAGCCGCACGCTGCGAGACTTGAGCGGCGATTCCGGTCAGCAACGTGAAATCAGGATGATCAGGTGGGAGCTAAACGGGCCTTTGCTAGATGACTGATTTGATCTTCGGAGCGGCTTTCGTGATCGCCGCCTATTTCGTGGGAGCGCTCCCGACAGCTCACCTGATCGCTCTCAGATCCGGCCGGGACATACGTACGTTGGGCACCGGCAACGTTGGGGCGTTGAACGCGCTCCGGTCACTGGGCAAAATTGCCGCTGCCACGGTGTTTGTCGTGGATATCGGCAAAGCGTCTCTCGTGATGCTGGCGGGGTTAGCGATCGATACCCCGGACTGGTCAATGTACGCCGGCGCGATTATGACGATGATCGGCCACAACTTCCCTGTGTATATAGGGTTCCGGGGCGGCAAAGGGGCGGCGGTGATGACCGGCATCTCGCTGGTCATATTGCCGGTGCTTACCCTGATCTCTGTCCCGGCGCTGCTTGTGGGGTATGTGATATTTCGCTCGGCATTCTGGGCGATGATGCTGACCTTCCTCACCATCAACACCCTGACCATCGTGACGGGACAGCCTCTTGCGCAGATCGTGCTCTGCATTGTTCTCACGTTGCTGGTCGGGTCCACGCACCTGTTTCGCGCATCCCGCCTGCTCTGGCCGGCGATCAAGTCGCTAGACTTTCACCGGATCGGTCAGATTGAATGACCGGCGGCACGGACCGCTCCCCGAATGACTTCCCAAACGCACCCAAAACGCACTAGGAGTAACGATGAAACGTTGGATCCTGCTTGCCGCGCTTTCCGCGGCGCTGGTAGCGGCTGTCGCCTGCGGCAGCGACGAAGAAATCACGCCGACACCGGTTCCGATCCCCACCGTGGCGCCGACCGAGGCGCCATCGGGCGCGGCCGCCGGCCTGCTCGGGCCCGGTGATACACCGGCGCCACCCGGTGGATTCCTGGATACCAGCAAGGACTACACCGCGGTCTTCGAGATGGAGAAGGGCGGCGAGATAGAAATCAAGCTATTCGACGATCTGGTTCCGAGTATCGTCGAGAACTTCATCAACCTTTCGCGCATCGGCTTTTATGACGGTGTGACCTTCCACCGGGTGCTCGCCGGATTCATGGCGCAGGGCGGCGACCCGACGGGAACGGGCACCGGAGATCCGGGCTACAAGTTCGCCGACGAGTTCAATGTGGACGCGCGGCACACGAAGCCTGGAATAATCTCGATGGCCAACTCCGGGTCCGATACGAACGGCAGCCAGTTCTTCATCATCTTCGGCCCGACGCCAAACCTGGACGCGTACGATGCGAACGATCAACTCAAGAACTGCGCTTCACGCTCGGTCTCTTGCCACGCCGTGTTCGGCGAAGTCGTGAATGGCATGGATGTCGTGAACGACATACGACTCCGCGATCCCGGCTCCGACCCGAACCCGGGCGACGCCATACGCACCATCCGAATTATCGAGAACTAACCCCGGCCCCAGAACGGTTTACCCCCAGAACGTTTTACAAGGATTCAAGATGCTTCAACCCGGAGACAGCCCCGCGGCGCCGACCGGCAGCCTGGACACCAGCAAGAGCTACGCGGCTTCCCTTGAGCTGGGCAATGGCGCAAAAATAGAGATCAACCTGTTCGGTGCCGAAGCGCCCTGGACGGTCGAGAACTTCATCAATCTGTCACGCGTCGGTTTTTACGACGACGTGACCTTCCACCGCGTCATCCCTGACTTCATGGCGCAGGGCGGGGACCCCACCGCTACCGGTACCGGAGGCCCCGGCTATCGCTTCAAGGACGAGTTCCACGCGAACCGCAATCACAAGAACCCCGGCACTCTCTCAATGGCGAACTCCGGCCCCGGCACCAACGGCAGCCAGTTCTTCATCACGCTGGCGGCCACGCCGTGGCTTGACGGCAAGCACACGGTGTTCGGAGAGGTGGTCGAGGGCATGGACGCCGTGCTGGCAATTCCAGAGCGTGACCCGGGCAGCGCCCGGACGCAGGGTGAATCTATCAAGTCAATCACCATCACCGAGAATTAATCGGTCCCTGGGAATTGTCTGGGAGTTGCCTGGGAGTTGTCTGGATATCGAAGGGCCGCCGGTGTTTGCCGGCGGCCCTTTTCTTACGTCCTCGTCTATCGCATGAGCGACGCCCGGAGTTTTAACTAACCGCCGGTTCGGGTGTCACCCGGGCGGCCGGTTGTGTCCGGTGTCGAGCGGTGGTGAATTCAAACAACCGGCCGGAGAAGCCAATTCGTGATCCGTCACGAAGATGAACGATGCGCGCTACAGGACTGCCGTCCACCCTCATCGTCAGGCTGGACGAGTTGTCGTAGTGCAGCTCCACGCCGCTGCGTTTGAACACCAGCCTGGCTCCCGGCAACGGCAAATCCGGTGCATCCGTCATCGAGATGGTTCCCCTTGAAAGCATTCCCTTCAACCCGCCCTTCCGGATCGAAGACAGGTCGACGATAAGCTGTTGCCGGTCATCGTAGATGTACCCGTACGGCGAGACGTGGCGCCGTGTGATCACAAAGAACGCGATCCCCAGCGCAACCAGCAGGGCGATCAGCAAACCGCCGGCGATGGGCAAGAACGATGGTCCCTCGACGATCTCTACAGGCGTATCGATCACCGGGTAGTTGACGGTCACGGGGGTTTGCGCTGTCGGACCGAATATGTTGAACGCTCGGCCAACGTACTCAGCGTTGAGCTGCGCCGTCACGGTCTGCGGGCCGCTTTCGCTCGGCGTGGCGAGGACCTCGAACTTCCAGCCTGTTCCGTCTTCCAGTTGATCGATCACCCGGAGCGTGCCGGGAACCGACTCGCCGGTGGGTCCGGTGACAACGGCGTTCAGTGCGGACGCGAGCACCGGGTACGGGTACGCCCCGACTGATACTTCGATCGTTCCGACCACGATCTCCCGCCCGGCCTCCACCGATCCGCCAATGGCTGGAACGATTTCAAGTGTCGGGAAGACCTCCGTCTGGAAGGCGTCCACCGCCTTCAGGGTTGCTCCGTAGTTATCCCATCCGAGTGCAAGCACCACGTCGTTGAAGCCCTGATCCCGCGAGGCGTCGAACACCACCGAGAAAACGCCATCGCCGAACACGGCGTCACCGCCCAGGCCGTCATCGTGGAGCCTGTACACGACCGAGCCGCCATCCGGCGATTTCACGGTCGCTGTCACGGCGGCGCCCGGTAGCCATCTCGGCTCTCCGTCAACGGTCGCCATCACCATCAGCACTGCTGGTTGACCGGCAGGTATGGGCGGCTGTTCTACCAGCGTGATCTGCAACGGGTTCTGGATATCTACAGACGCCAGGATCGGCAGGCCATCTCCGGTGGCCCGCAACGACCATGTGCCCGGTTCCGGGTTGGTGATCGTTGCGACCAGCAGGTTAGGGGTGACGATGAATCGCGCAGCGTTGGACGTCGCTCCAAGTTGAACGCCGTGCGGGTCGAACAGGTCCAGTTCAGCCCTGTTTGAGTTGCGCACCAACGCCACGCTGAGCCGCGTCGTCTCCGGCGCCACCTCGATCGCCTGGACCGCGGTCGTGCCGGACTGGAGCGCTATGTCCAGGAACAGCTCGCCGTCCGTGCCAAGCACCTGCTGGGCGAAAGCGCTGATCCCGTCAAGAGTGCCGGTGTCGTCCCAGCGGCCTGACGCCCTGTTGACGATAGACGACAGGAAGTCGCGCGCATCTGTCGTGGCAGAGGGAAGCATGACCGCGTTGATCTTCCAACCCTCAGCGATGAACAGGTCAGCGAACCCGATGATCCGGTCGCGATTCTGGGCGGACCCGTCCTGCATTCTTCCGGTTATCAGGAATATTTCAGACCCGGCGGGCGCGCTCACGCTGGACAGGTAACTGAAGGCGGATGCCAGGGCGGCGAACTGGTCGCTGCCGGGATTTTCGGAGGATCCGATTCCGTCGCTACCGCCGCGGGTCGCGATGCGCTGCACAAGCGTCGCCACCGCTCCGTCCAGATCATCGCTTGAAGCGGCGCGCCCAACGGGCGTTGGGGCTTCACTGGAATACGGCATGAGGGCCACTACGCCGTCATCCACGGAGTCCACCAGTAACCGCAGCGCCGTCTCCGCAACGGCTGCGTCTGCATCGCTTACCGATGTGCTCCCCAGGTCGATGGCGATCAGCGTGACTCCCGCCCCGTCGCCCACAGCGGAAACCGTCTGTGGTCCCACGGCGAGCGCCGTTGCGATCATCGCGAATCCAAGGAGCACTACTGACAATCGGCGCATTCTTTATCCCATCGAGCGTCTCGCGCATGAAAAACCGGTGTCATGAGGCTAGGAATCTGGCCCCTGAATACGCAAGGTAAATCGGCTACCGGGTTCGACAGGAACCAGTGGCCGGTATCGTCCCAACATCGTCATGTCACATCGATTGACCGGCTCCCGAGACGCATCTACACTCGCCGGGCCGTTCGGGCGGCCTGGAAACGCCCATGGGAACTCCTCCCGGGTTCCTTCTGAACGGACGGCAAACGCGGGAGCGTCAACCCACATTGAAGTTCGGAATAGCGGTCACAACCTCGGTCACCCCGGCCACCACCGCCATCGCGCAGGCGGCCTACGTGACCGCTATGACGGACGAGATCGAGCGGCTCGGCTTCGACTCTCTCTGGGTGTCGGATCGCACGGTGTACCCGAACGACCTCGTCGACAGGTACCCCGACATGTACGGACCGGGGTTGGCCGACCCGGACGCGCAGAACGTTCTCGAAGCGCTCACAACGCTCTCGTACGCGGCCGGACGCACTTCACGGGCCGATTCTGGCCGGGTCCGACTCGGCGTTAGCGTGCTGGTGCTGCCTTTTCGCAACGCCGTGTTGAACACGAAAATGCTGAACACGCTGGACGTGCTGTCCGGCGGCCGGTTGATCCTTGGTGTGGGCACGGGGTGGATGCCTGAAGAGTTCGCCGCCATGGGCGCCTCGTTTGATGACCGCGGGCGCGTCACAGACGAGCACCTTGACCTGTTTCGCGCTTCCGAGGCGAACGCCGACCCGGACGTTTCAGGCGATCACGTCCAGATCCATGGGATGCGTTTGTTCCCGCAGCCAGCACAGCGGCCGCGTGTCCCGGTATGGATCGGCGGCAATTCACGCCGCGCCCTCCGGCGCGCCGCCGAGTACGGAGATAACTGGCACTGTATCCGGCTTACCCCGGACGAGATCGCCGTGCAGAAGCCGCTACTTGAAGCCGCCTGCGAAACGGCCGGCCGCGACCCGGCGTCTGTGGGCGTTTCGATACGCACGAGCGTGACAATGGGCGATACCGCCACCGGGCATGAGCACAGCGAGCAGCGAGGGCTGATGACCGGAAGCCCGGCGGATATCATCGAAGACATAGAAAGTTACCGGACCGCGGGGGTGGACTACATGGTGCTCTCCGTGGTCGGCAACTCTACTGAAGAGACGTTGGAGAACCTGAACAGGTTCAATACTGAAGTGCGTCCGCACTTCAACTGACGGCAATGAAAGGTGAACGTTAATGGTTGAAAGCTCAACACTGGCCGGGCTCACAGCGGAGATCGTCGAACGTCGAAGTGTGGTGGCGTTCGACAGCCGCCCGATTGAGGCGGAGAAGCTCCAGGCGCTTATCGAGGCTGCGCGCTGGGCGCCATCGTCCAGTAACCGGCAGCCGTGGCGTATCACGATGGTCCGTGATGGCGCGTCGCGTGACGGCCTGAACGCTGCGCTTGCCGGCGGTAACCGAACATGGGCGCCGAACGCTCCGCTTCTGGTGGTGTTCGCCACTGCGGCGCCAGACCCGGAACGACCGGGGCAACTCGCCAAGCTGATGCTTGATGTGGGGTTTGCCGGCCAGAATATGATGCTTGAGGCCGTCCACCAGGGCCTCAGGGTTCACCCGATGGCCGGTTGGGACGAGGACAAGGTGAAGGCAGCGCTCGACATCCCCGGGGAGAACCCCGTCACGTCGCAGTGCCCTCCAGTGATCCCCAACGGATTACGTGAGGGCACGACGCGCGGGCCCACGACGTCGCCCCGCTCAATGGCGTGCTTGAGCGACACGGTCACGTCGCCCCCAAAGTCACGGACCGTAGTGAACCCGGCCAGCAGCGTGATTCGTGCGTATTTCGTGGCCCTGAAC
>JADFQR010000071.1 GCA_022561735.1 Chloroflexota bacterium
CCCTCAAGGAACCGATCCCCGGCGAGCCACCGGGCTTCAGCGTCTCCGCTGCCGGGCGCGACAGGCTGCTACTCACGTTGCTCGCCGTCATGGTCGTCGGCGCCCTCGTCCAGATCACCTTTGGCGGGGTCGTTCGGGTGACTGAATCCGGCCTGGGATGTCCTGACTGGCCGCTTTGCCACGGCTCGATCATCCCGAAATTTGAGTACCACACGATGATCGAGTGGAGCCACCGGACCATCGGCTCGCTCGTCGGCCTGGTGTTCATCGCCGCAGTCATACGGGTCTGGATTGCCCATCGCCACAATGTTTTCCTGGTCGCCACCACGACCGGCTCGCTGATACTGATCGCTATCGTCGGCGGCATCGGCGGGGCGGTCGTCCTCTCGGAGGTCGAGCCGTCGCTCAGGACGCTTCACCTGGGCCTTGCGGAGGGCGTCGTGCTGTTGTCAGTCCTGGCGTTCGCAACCGCCGTCACGGGCTGGATGCCGAAACAGATCTCCGGAATCTCAAGCGATCACGCGCGAGCGGCGTTAGAATCTGCCAGAGATCTGGTCACGACACGCCGGGTAGTGAATCTCGCCGCGTTTCTTGCAATCGCGACACTGCTATCTGGCTCATATGCCGTGTGGCGCGGCGCCGGGGCCGTCTGTCCCAGCTGGCCACTTTGCGGCGGGTCGTTAATACCGGGTTCGGAGCTTGTATGGATTCACGCTGCGCACCGGCTGCTTGCGGCAATGGCCACTATCGTGACCTTCTGGGCGGCGCACCGGGCCTACCGCCTGCCCGGCGCCTCTCCGGCAGTACGATTGCTCGCACTGGGAGCGTTGGCGACAATGGCCGCACAGATAATCGTCGGGGCGGCAAATCCGTGGACCGATTTCTCAGAGTGGGCGCAGGTCATCCACCTGTCGTTGGCCACGATCGTTTGGACAGACATAATCCTGCTGTCGGCGGTGCTATCAATGAGACCTTACGGACGCAAGGCCGAACCGGGCCCGGAAAGAGGAACGCAAGAACTTGTCAACGCTTGACCTGCACGGTTCAAGGCGGGGGGCGACCGGTATGAACGCAGTCGTCCGTGACTATGTCACGCTCACCAAGCCCAAGATCATGGTGCTGCTGATACTGACCTCCGTCACCGGCATGGTCCTGGCCGCCGGTGGGTTCCCGGACGCTACGGTATTCGTCGCGGTGCTTGTCGGCGGGTTCGGCGCCTCCGGCGGCGCAAGCGCGCTCAACCACTGGCTCGACCGCGACATCGATAAAAAAATGGGGCGAACCAGCACCCGTCCCGTGGCAAGCGGCCGCGTCCGTCCGTTAAGCGCCATGGCGTTCGGCCTGGCCCTGAACGCTTTCAGCTTCGCCGTGCTTCTGGTATGGACCAACCTTCTTGCCGCCCTGCTGGCGATGGCAGGCACCCTCTTTTATATCATCATCTACACGGTCTGGCTGAAAAGATCATCCGTCCAGAACATCGTCATCGGCGGTGCGGCCGGAGCGATACCGCCGCTCGTCGGATGGGCCGCCGTCAATAACAGCCTGGGCCTTGAAGCCTGGTACCTGTTCGCCATTATCTTTTTCTGGACCCCGCCGCACTTCTGGGCGCTGGCGCTCCTGATCAGGGATGACTACCGGGCCGCTAACATCCCGATGTTGCCCGCAGTAGCGCCGCGCTCAACAACCAACTGGTCGATCACGCTTTACACCGTGCTCCTTGTAGCGCTGACACTGGCGTTCTCTGCGGCTAGCGAACAGCTCGGGCTGATCTACCTGATTCCGACCATGGGGCTGGGGATCGTGTATCTATTTCTCACGGTACGCATGTTCCGGAACGACACCCGTCCGGTAGTCGCCGCCCTGTACAAGTTTTCATTGCTGTACCTGGCGCTCATCTTCACGATCGTCATGGTGGACGGCTCCATCGGCTGAGCAAGCGCAAGAAAGAACGGTCTGAAATGAAAAGGACGCCCTTTGCGAGCGTCCTTTTTTTATTCATCCGTTTTACTGACGGGCCGGGTTTACCGGCGGTTAGACAGCAGCCTGGGCGGCTCCGGCTGTCAACGCCTCGCTGGCCACTCGGGCGACCTCTGCGAACGCTTCCGGCTCGCGGATCGACAGGTCAGCCAGTTGTTTGCGGTCGATCTCCACGTTGGCGAGGATCAGACCGTGAACAAGCCTGGAGTAACTCAGACCGTGGATCCGGGACGCGGCGTTGATGCGGAGTATCCACAGCGCACGCATCTGGCGCTTGCGCAGACGGCGGTGGGCCGTCTGGTACGCCATCGCGTGAAGCAATGACTCCCGTGCGACCTTGTAACGCCTGTTACGCGAGCCGCGATGACCGCGGACGCTTTTCAATACGGCGCGATGCCGCCGATGTTTCGTTACGCCGCGCTTGACTCGTGCCAACGGTGGTCTCTCCGGTGTCTTTTAGTGTCTGGTGTGACGCGGACAAAATATCCGCGATTGGTTCACATCGTTACAGGACGGCGACGCGCGCCGTCTCACGGGGCAAAGATTCCAGTTCTGTTATCTCTAAGGGTGACGCTTCCGGCGTGCCGCCGCAAGCGTCTGGCGTGATTAGCGCCCGAGTAGCCGCTTGATCCGCCTGGCGTTGGCGGGAGACGTGCCGATCTTTTTATCGAACAATCTGCGGACCCGGGATGACTTGTTCCGGCGCAGGTGGCTCTTTGGACCCTTGGTCCGCAAAACCTTGCCGGTGCTGGTCACGTGAAATCGGCGCTTTGCGCCTTTGTGGGTCTTGATCTTGGGCATTTAGTTCTCGGTACTTCCGTTAGATGCGCCAGACGCACTGGCTGCACTGGCTGCGCTGGCTCTCGCGCCCGCCGCGATGGCCACCTCGTCCGGAGCCAGGATGATGCTGAGTGAACGCGCCTCCATCATAGGCGCTCGTTCAAGTTTTGCTCCGTCTGCAAGCGCCTCGGCGGCTCGCCTTAGCAGCTTGACAGCAAGATCCGGGTGGGCGATCTCTCGTCCGCGGAACCTTACGGTCACCTTGACCTTGGCGCCTCCACGGAGAAGCTCCCTGGCGCGCCTGATCTTCGAAAGAAGGTCATGTTCACCGATCTTCATGCTCAATCGAACTTCGCGAAGTTCGTTCTTGGCCTGAGACCTTTTTGCCTCACGAGCGCGCTTCGACTGTACGAACTTGAATCGTCCGTAGTCGAGCAGCTTGCAGACCGGCGGCGTCTGGTTGGGAGCCACCTCGACCAGGTCGAGCCCCCGTTCTTCCGCCAGCGCGAGCGCGTCCTGAATGCTGAGGACAACAGGAGTGCCGTCGTCGTCTTCAATGATCCGCACTTCCGGAACTCGGATCTGGCGGTTGATTCGGTATTCGCGGGCTATAAGTGGGATCCTCTGCTCCCCGGCGTCAAAGCCAGGGAATTGCTGACTCGAAGGGACTGATTGTCCACGATGGAGAATACCACGGACATCGGCCGGGGGTCTACGTTGAAACGCCCGGTGCATTCCCGGTTCTTTGAACCCGGGGACACTCCCACCGCACCGGTCTAGGAACCGGACGGCGTGTGACGTCGTATTCACTTTTGACCGGTGATCTTACGGAGATCGCAGCATACGTGGCGGGCGTTGACGGGAAATCCGTGTTTGTACGGGGGCTTAAACGTAGCCCTGTGATAGGATTCGGTTTGACCCGGCGCTGAAATTTTGATCTGCGTCGCGAACGTGTCTGACATTGATGTGAAGATCGTCAAAATTTGAATCGACGCTGACGGACTTCAAACCTGAGTCAGGACGGGCCCCTCCTTCTGGATTGTGGTACCCGTCCGGTCACCCGGGAGGTGACTGTGAACCGGCGCTGGATGCGTAACAGCCTGATCTACCTCTTGATTGTTGTCGCCGTAATTACGGTGTTTTTCCTCTTTTTTGACAACAATCAACTTGACGACGCTCGTGAAATCCCGATTAGCGAGGTAGTCGCTCTCGCCGAGAACCCCGGCAATGAGCGCATCCTTATCGAGGTGCAGGGCGATGCCCTCACGATCCACGTCGGAGCCAACACCTTCATATCGCGCAAGGAACCTGGCTCAAGCATCGTGGAACTGCTGGACCGGGTGGGCGCCAGTCAAAACGTATCGATAGAAGTCAAGGAGCCCGGCAGCGGCCTCGGCAGCTTCATCGGCCTGATGATCAACTTCCTGCCGCTCATCCTGTTTGGCGGCATCCTGCTGTTCATGATGCGGCAGGCCCAGGGCAGCTCCAACCAGGCGATGGGCTTCGGTAAGAGCCGTGCTCGCATGTTCGTCGGCTCCAAGGCCACCGTCACGTTCTTTGACGTGGCCGGGGCCCCGGAGGCGAAACAGGAACTCGAAGAAGTGGTCGAGTTCTTGAAGTACCCGGAGCGATTCGTGGCGCTGGGCGCCCGCATCCCGCGCGGCGTACTCCTGGTAGGACCTCCCGGCACCGGCAAGACGCTGCTGGCGAAGGCGGTCGCTGGTGAAGCCGGCGTGCCTTTCTTTGCGATCTCCGGTTCCGAATTCGTCGAGATGTTCGTCGGCGTCGGCGCCGCCCGGGTGCGCGACCTGTTTGAACAGGCCAAGCGGCACGCACCGTCGATCATCTTCGTCGACGAGATCGACGCCGTCGGACGCCATCGCGGCGCCGGCCTGGGCGGTGGGCATGATGAGCGGGAACAGACCCTGAACCAGATCCTCGTGGAGATGGACGGGTTTGAGTCCAGCACCAATGTGATCGTCATCGCCGCCACCAACCGGCCGGACATCCTGGACCCGGCGCTCCTCCGTCCCGGCCGTTTCGACCGTCGCGTGACGCTGGACTCACCGGACATCCGCGGCAGAACCGCGATTCTTGATGTTCACGCCAAGGGCAAACCCCTGGCTGATGATGTGGACCTGCCCTCTCTGGCGCAGCAGACGCCTGGATTCAGCGGCGCAGACCTGGCAAACCTGATCAACGAGGCGGCGATCCTCGCCGCGCGGCGGAACAAGAAAGAGATCACCCAGGACGAAATGCTTGAGGCCATTGACCGTCTGATCGCCGGTCCGGCGCGCAAGAGCAAGGTGATTAGCCCTCACGAGAAAAAGGTCACGGCCTTCCACGAGTCCGGACATGCAATTGTGGGCTACTTCATGCCCCACGCAGACAAGGTCCACAAGATCTCGATCGTCGCTCGCGGACGCATGGGCGGCTACACCCGTTACCTCCCGGATGAGGAACGGAGCATGCAGACGAAGAGCCAGTTCCAGGCGATGATCGCCACGGCAATGGGCGGGCGCGTCGCAGAGCAGATGATCTTCAATGAAATCACCACGGGCGCATCGAACGACATCGAGAAAGCGACAGAGATCGCCCGGGCGATGGTGACCCAGTTCGGTATGAGCGACAAGCTCGGACCGCGGCTTTTCGGCAAGCGCGAGGAAATGGTGTTCCTTGGCAGAAACCTGGGCGAACACCGCGACTACGGACCGAAGACTGAAGAGCTGATCGATGAAGAGGTTGACGCGCTGCTTCAGGCGGGCTGGGACAACGCGGAACGCATCCTCACCGAGAAGACGGTCCAACTCCACGCGATCTCAGATTTCCTGATCGAGCACGAGACGGTCGACGGCAAACAGATGATCGAGATCGTGGAAGGCAGGGACCCGCTGGCAAACGCGGCGCCAGAACCAGAGCCGGAGCCGGAGCCTTCTGTCGATGGCGGAGAAGCAGGAATCACGCCGCCGCCGGTCTCCGACAACCGAACGCCAGACATACGAGACGCGAACCTTCAGCCGGGACTCGGTTAGCGCCCCGACGACCCTTAAGCCGCTCCCCTGAACAATCCGGGAACAGTCTGGGAACAATCTGGGGAGCGGCTTTCTGAGTGTTGCTGTGAGTCGTTCAGGCTCCGCCGGTATCTGAGTCTGCGCCGGCGAGCGGTCGTGACCGGTAGTACAGCCCCCACCTGTTCATCGCGTCCCGTATACGCGCATCATCCAGGGCCGTAATGTCCTTGAAGAATCCGGCCAGGACGTGCGCCGGCCGCAGATCGTCCTCGCACACCCAGCTTCGATCCCCGGGAACCATGTATAGCAGCCCGTTCTGGTGCGGGCACTCCATCCCGATAGATGCGCTGCCCTTGCCGATCTTGAGGGCAAACCCGCCCGCTTCCATAGCGGCGTCGTTGTCCGGGGCGGCGTCGCTGCCCGACGTTTCCTGGGCGCTCATGTTTACACCTGACTGTTGAGGATGCAGGCAAAGTCGATTAGAAAGACGCCCGCCGTCGTGGTTAATACACCGTTATCTCTGAGACCGCTCCCCGGGTGAAATCCCGATGTCCGTTGCCCGATGTATTTGCAGGCACCGGATAACCGGACCAGCGAGAGAGGCCGAGAGCGGTGAGTATTAGGGTAGCCTTAAGCTGACCCCGGTTACGAGGACCACACAGGAGACGCTACGGCCGATGGGCATCCACTACCAGGACCGTGACATTGTCATCCACAAGACGTCATGCGGACCCTACGACAACAACTGCTATCTGCTGGTCTGCAAAGAGACCGGGGAGAGCGCCATCGTCGACGCGCCGGAGGACCCGGGGCCGGTGATCGAGCAGGCGCGGGAAACTGACGTCCGGGCGATCCTGATCACCCATAACCACATGGACCACCTGGCCGGATTCGACGCCGTGTACGGCGCGTACGGCGTGCCGGTGAGCATCGGAAAGGCAGATGCCGCCGCCCTGGACGGCAAGGGCGTGAAGGAGTGGATCGCCGGTCCGGAAATAACGCAGATCGGCAGATTGAAGA
>JADFQR010000072.1 GCA_022561735.1 Chloroflexota bacterium
CCCCGCCACCACGCTGGTCGCCGTCGAGTCACCGCCCGCGCTCAAAGTGATGTTGCCATCCGTCGTGCTCACATTGTTAAAGTCCACTCCGTCGGTCTCGGCGATCACCACCGCCCCCATCGCCGTAGCCGTCGCATTCAAAGTGTTCACCGTCGTCTCGAGTTCGGCTCCGGCTCCGCCGCCGATCTCGCCGCCCGCGCCGCGCACGGCCGCCTGGTCGCTCGCGTTCGGCGGTCCGGCAAACGTGATGATGACGTCGGAACGTTCTCCACGCGCCTGTGCAACATCCCCGGTTACACCAAGCGTTGCGAACAGGGCAAGCGCGAGAAACGCGAGCACGAGTGCACGGGTAGGAACAAAATTCAACATCACACCTATCTCCCTGTTCACCGGCCTGGCCGTCCGTTCCGCTTTGGACCTGCCATTACGAATCGTGATGTCGACGATCGCGTCCCTGCATCATCAGGGACCGGTGCAACTGATAAGAACGCTGATTGAGCATGGCCGTCGTGATAACCGTTCAACTCAGCGGACCGCACCCGGACGATGATCCCATCTTCCGGGCGTGCTCTCGGCTGCGGCGAATCTTACCATCGATGCCATACTCCTAAACACGTACGACCCATCAAATCAACGCGGATTCACGATTCCCCGGCCCCCGCAAACCCTGTCACCGGCACGTAACTCCTCTGCTACCATCGCACACCGGGCCGGGCCGTCACGCCGGTCGCCAGGTCAGAAATTCACACCAAAAACACACGCTGCGAGGTCTAAACATGGTCGGGACTGCCCAGCAGATCACACTTTCCGGCGAGCGGCTGGCAAAGGTGGACGCTCTCCCCAAGGTGACTGGAACCGCCGAATTCGGCGCGGACGTAGATCTACCCGGCCTCTTGCAGGCCAAGATCCTCCGCAGCCCGCACGCGCACGCACACCTCCTTTCGATCGACACCTCCGCCGCCGAAGCGCTTGACGGCGTCGAGGCCGTAGTAACTGCTGGCGACTTTCCGGAAATCCTTGCCACCGGTTCCGCAGGCACCGGTGAGGTAGACATCTCGCTCCGCTACCTCTCGGAACTGGTGATCGCCCGCAAGAAGGTCCTGTTCCATGGCCATCCGGTAGCGGCCGTCGCAGCGCGAACGGCCGAGATCGCCGAACGGGCGACCGATCTGATCAAGGTTGACTATGAAGTCCTCGCCTCTGTCCAGGACCCGGTGGAGGCGATGGCGCCGGGAGCTCCGTTGCTGCACGAGGACCTGGTGACAAAGTCGATCGGCGGCCAGGCGGACGAGCCAAGCAACATCGCGTTGCACGTCGAGTTAGGGCGCGGCGACGTCGACGCCGGTTTTGCCGCATCAGACCAGATCGTCGAACGAACCTACAAAACCTCGATCGTCCACCAGGGCTATATTGAGCCGGAAGCCGAGACCGCCTGGTACCACGGCGATGGCGCCGTAGAGGTATGGGCCAACACTCAGGGGATTTTTGACCACCGTTCCCAGTTGTCCAGCCTGCTTGAGATGGACCCCGGCAACATCCTTGTCAGGGGCACCGAGGTTGGCGGAGCGTTCGGCGCCAAGGCGCAGACCCGCATTTCACCGCTTTGCGTCATCCTGTCAAAGAAATCCGGTAAGCCGGTACAGATCGTGCTGAGCCGGACCGAGGTCCTGACCGCAACGGGACCGGGCGCCGCCGCAACGATCACCGTCAAGATCGGCGCAACTAACGACGGCAAGATCAAGGCCATTCAGGCCCGGCTCGTGTACGGCGCAGGCGCCTTCCCCGGCGCACCGGTCGGGATCGGCTGCCTCTGCGCTTTCGCCCCTTACCAGGCGGAAGCGGCCCGTATCGATGGCTATGACGTTGTCACGAACACCCCGCGCGTTGCCGCATACCGCGCCCCGGGCGCAACCGTGGGCTCCTACGCCGCCGAGTCCGCTATCGACGAAATGGCGAAGAAGCTCGGGATGGACCCGATCGACTTCCGGCTTGCCAACATCAGCAAGACCGGCGATCAAAACATGAACGACATGGAGTTCACCACTATCGGCATCGAGGAGATGCTGCTGGCGGCGAAGAAACACCCGCACTACACGGCGCCACTCAAGGGCAAGAACGCGGGACGCGGGATCGCGATCGGATGGTGGCCCAACGGCGTCGGGACTTCGAGTTGCCGTATGACGGTCAACCCGGATGGAACGATATCGCTCGTCGTTGGGACGATGGACCTGTCGTCCACCCGCACCGGCTTTGTACAGCTTGCGGCGGAGACGCTGGGACTCAATTCGTCCGATGTTCACATCACAACCGGCGATACCAGCAACATCGCATATTCAGGAACCGCCGGCGGAAGCCGGGTCACACGATCAATGGCGTCCGCTATCTACGACGCATCCCAGGACATCATCGGCCAGATCAAGGAACGCGTCGCCTCGAAACTCGGCGTGACGCCGGAGTTCGTTGATTTCGCAGACGGACAGTTTGCCGCCCGGGACGTTCAGGACAAATCAATGTCGTTCCGTGAAGCAGCGAAGGAAGCGACCTCCGGCGCGGATGACATAGTCGCCTCCGCATCCAACAACCCGAACATGCGCCCCGCCAACGGCTACGCGCTGGATATCGCTGACGTGGACGTGGACCCGGACACCGGCAAGGTGGAGCTGACGCGCTTCACCGCGTTCCAGGATGTCGGACGCATAGTCAACCCGGACGCCGTCGAGGGACAGGTACAGGGAGGAGCCGTACAGGGTATCGGCTGGGCGCTCAACGAGGAGTTCGTTTACGACGACACGGGCGTGCTCCAGAACGCCAGCCTCCTCGACTACCGGATGCCCACAGCGTTGGACCTGCCGAGAATCGACACCGTGATCCTTGAAATACCAGCGGACGATGGACCGTACGGGGTGCGTGGCGTCGGTGAGCCGCCGATCGTCCCGCCCGCCGGAGCTATCGCGAACGCTATCAACGACGCCACCGGCGTCCGGATGACACGGTTGCCGATGAGCCCGGAGCGCGTCTTCTGGGCCATGCGGGACGCTGCGGAAAGCTCAAGGGACCAGGGCGTAGAGGCAAGCGCCCGGCGGTCGTAATCAAAACGTAATTAAGAGACCCCGCCGATCTGATCACCGGCGGGGTCTCTCGCGTCTTGCGACATTCCAGGAAGATCGGGGATGTTATCCCGCAGGCTTCCGGGCGAAGATCGTCAGGCCGTACGTCTCAAAGTTCCTGGCGGACGACTCGTGTGCAGAGCCGGAGAACACATCGACCTGGTCGCCGAACTTGACCCCGATGAAGCCGGACTCTTGCAGTACCCATTCCCACTCTGCTTCCAGCAGAGCGCCGGCAATTCAGCCGGACCACAGGTCAATATCATCCTTCGCTTCCTGCGGTACCTCCACATGCACCACGATGTCCGCAATCTGCAGCCTGCCGCCCGGCTTGAGGACCCTGTAAATCTCCTTCATCGCGGACATCTTGTCCGGGGTGAGGTTGATCACGCCGTTGCTGATCACAACATCGGCGTATCCGTCCTCGACCGGCAGCGATTCAGCGTAGCCGAGCCGGAACTCGGTATTCGTCAGCCCCATGGCCTTCGCGCCTTCTGCCGCCTTGTCCAGCATCGCCTGCGTCATATCGACGCCCACCACCCATCCTCCCGGGCTGACATGCAACGCCGCCTGGAGTGAGTCGAACCCGGCGCCACAGCCGACGTCTACAACCGTCTCACCGGGACGCAGCCGTCCCCATTTGAAAGGGTTGCCGGTTCCGGCGAACGACGCGATCGAAGACTCGGGAAGCGCTTCAAGGTCTTCCGCCGTGTACGACAACATCGCAGCAAGCGGTCGCCCCGTGTGAAAGTGAAAACCCTCTTCCGGGTTGGTTGCGACATCGGTGTACTTCGACTTCACGTTGTCGCGAAGTTGCTCTATATCGACAGCGGATGGACTGACATTAGAGACCATGGTCACCCCCTGCGCTGATTCAAGATCCGATTCCATTCTTCGGATATGCGCAATGCGCATGTTACCCGATAGGCCCGCGATCCTTGAAACTTTCGGGAAACTTCCGGCGAATTGAGTCAAAGCCTGTCCGTAGCAACTTTGGGAAACCCGGCAGAAACCCGGGCCAACACCGCCACACTCACATGGGGCACAATTCCGTCCCATGACACAGGACGCAGACGCCATCGTGATCGGCGGCGGCCACAACGGACTCACGGCGGCCTGGTACCTGGCAGACGCGGGGCTGAGCGTGATCGTGCTCGAACGTCGCGAGATCGTCGGCGGGGCAGCCGTCACCGAGGAACTTTTTGACGGTTACCGGCTGGGGACATGTGCATATCTGTGCCACGTCCTGCAGCGCCGGGTGATCGACGACATGGCGCTGCGGGATCACGGCCTGCACATCTACCCGCTGGACCCATCGGCTCTTTTCGTTTTCCCGGACGGCCGCAGCTTCCGGATGTGGCACGACCACGAACGGACAGCCGGCGAGATCGGACAGATGCCCGGGACGACAGCCGCCGACACCGATGGTTACCTGCGCTGGACACGATTCTGGGAGCAAGCGGCGGGCATCCTTAACCGCTACTTCCTCAAGCCGGCTCCGACCATCGGCCGGATACGCGCCGATCTGGCCGGCTCACCCGACGCCGGGGTGTTCGAGACACTGCTGACGGCGTCAGTGCGCGACCTTGCCGATGACCACTTCAACGACCCCGGCGTAGCCGCTGCCGCAGTCGGCACCGCGGACTACGGCGCCCTTGGCGAACCCGGGACCGCACTGTCCCAGGCTTATTTCAAGCTGTCCCTGCTCCAGGCGGGTGAGGATTTCGGCATCGTTCGCGGGGGCATGGGCGGCATCACGCAGGCGATGGCGGCCGCAGCTACGGCAACGGGCGTCGAGATCAAGACCGGGGCCCTTGTCGAACGGATAAACGCCTCTGAAAATGGGGTGACCAGCGTGACGCTGGCGGGCGGGGAGACGCTCTCGGCCCCGGTCATCCTGTCAAACGCTGACCCTAAATCCACATTCCTGTGCCTGGCCGCGTCCGTGCCGGTCCCGGCTGACTACAGAACGACGATCGCCTCGCTCACCACCCGGTCAGCCTCGCTCAAGTTTCACGCCGTTCTCGACGGCCTGCCTGATTTCTCCGCTTACTTGCGCGACGACGATGACGAGACCCGCCTGGCGATGGTCCGTATGATGCCGGCGCTGGATCACATTGAGATGAGCTGGAATGACGCGATGGCGGGGCGCCCGACGCGTTACCCCCTCATGCAGGTCCAGATCCCCTCGGTCCTTGACCCGACGCTGGCGCCCGCGGGCCACCACGTAATGTCTGTCTGGGTCACCTACCAGCCGGTGACGCC
The DNA here is from genome assembly GCA_022561735.1 of Chloroflexota bacterium. The sequence continues at coordinate 5,373 of JADFQR010000072.1, forward strand.
GAGCCGCGGAAGTTGGGCAGCGATCAAGCCAGACGTTGAGGAGCAGGTCATCGCAGAGCTGGAGCGCTACGCCCCGGACATCCGGGACCGGATCGTCCAGCAGGACCTGTTCACGCCTGACGATATCTCGGAACGGATGGCGATGACGGACGGCAACATACGGCACCTGGACATGTCCCCGGGGCAGCTACTTTCGGGCCGCCTGGACTACCGGACACCGGTGCGCGGGCTCTACTTATGCGGCTCCGGAACCCATCCCGGCGGCGAGGTGACCGGAGCGCCGGGCCATAACGCAGCGCACGCAGTGCTGGCCGACATGGGCCGTTAACGTAACGACCCGATCACAGCGACGATGTCAAACGTCACCCGGAATATCTCGCAGTGACTGATTGCCGCCACGTATTTACTCCCGGAACAGGCCCAGGTTCCTGACGCCCGTCTGCTCGACAACCCTGATCGTGTTGTCGTCGATACGGAACTCGACCGTTGCGTTGCTGTCGTTGAGGGTGATATCGGCGTACAGCACAAACTCAAGGTAGTCGGTCTGATCCACGATGACGTACTCCCCCGGGGTGAATGTCGCCGTCACGGTGACCCAACCGTCCTCGACGCCGATATTGGCCGTGTTCGCCACGCCCGTTCCGAGCGTTGCTCGAATTTCGCCGTTTGACTTCCGCACGATTACGTCCAGGTCTGCGTGCAATATGGAGTCGATATTCAACGAGTAGGTGTAGGCGGCGATGGAGACATTCACGTTGGCGTTGCTGATGAACTCTTCCCAGCCATTCCCAACGTCCAGGCCTACGGGCCCCTGAAGGTGACCCTGGGCTGTCAGCGTCCGGTTCAGATCATCGGAGGAACCGATCTTACGCAGGCCAAATTCGTTTTTGGCGTTCTGGGTGTTGACGGCGCGAAGAATCAATCCATTGGCAGTTGCCGGTACCCCGTAACTGTCCGCGTCGATAACCTCCCACAGGTTCAATGGCGGATCCGTAACGTCCAGGTCATCGACGTAGTAGCCGACCGATTCGTCCGTATGGGCGATCAGGTAAATGTTGATCGTCCCGTTCTGAAGGTAGATATCGAACTTATCGTTCTCATCAATACCCACGAAATACATCGTGTTGCTGTCCGTCCCAAGCTGGTGGGCCGTGTCAGAGAAGGAACTTCCGGTCTCCCGAATGCCGTATATTGCACTCGCTCCGGTAGCGTCCAGGAAAAGGATCACCCCGCTCGCATCTGCGTCGACGTACGCCGATACGTCGATCGTCGTCCATGACCCTGTCGTGGCCGGGGTGACGTCCGGGGGCGCCGCGAAATACACGGGGTCAACCCCGCCGGTGTAGCCGACGAGGCGGATCGACAGCTCACCCGCGCTTTCGATGTAACCCTGGATTTCAAGTGCGGAGTTGAT
>JADFQR010000073.1 GCA_022561735.1 Chloroflexota bacterium
ACCCGATCGACGCCCAGAAGATCCTCGAAAAAGCCACCACCGCGGCACGCGCTCGCGAGGCGGCCAAGAAGGCGCGCGACCTCGTCCTCCGCAAGAACGCTATGGACGGCGGCTCACTCCCGGGAACACTCGCAGACTGCAGTGAAAAGGACCCGGCCAAGAGCGAGCTCTACATCGTCGAAGGTCCGTCTGCCGGCGGTTCAGCGAAGCAGGGCCGGGACCGGTGGTTCCAGGCCGTCCTTCCGTTGAGAGGCAAGATCCTCAACGTGGAGAAGGCGCGGTTTGAGCGGATGATCGAGAGCGAAACGATTCGTATGTTGATCACAGCGCTCGGTTGCGGTATCGGAGAGGATTACAACCAGTCCAAGCTGCGCTATCACCGGGTGGTCATCATGACCGACGCCGACGTGGACGGAGCGCACATCCGCACGCTGCTGTTGACCTTCTTCTTCCGCAACCTCCCGGAGCTCATCACCAGTGGCTACCTCTACATAGCGCAGGCGCCTCTCTACAGAGCCTCGCGCGGCCGGTCGGCTTCCTGGTTGTTCTCGGACGATGAGCTCGACAAGTGGCTCGCGTCGCGTGTGTACTCAAAGTTGTCTGTCACTTCACAGACCGATGACCAGGTATCGTTCCGGGGCGGCCCCCTGGGCGGCATCCTGTCACCGGTACGCGACTTCGGTGTCGCCGTCGCCGCTTTGCGCACCCTGGGTGTCTCGGAGGCCGTTACGTTGCGGCTGCTCAGTGATCCAGACCTGCAACACCTGGACTTCCGGCCTCCGGCGCCAGATCCCGTGCAGCCAACGATGTTTGCAGACGACGCCTCGACCGATGGAACCGGGCCGGACTCAGAATCCGGGGTCGATATCACGGCCGAGCCGATCGAGACGCCCCCACCGGCTCCGGATATCACGTTCGATATCGATGGCTACACACTTACGCGGGCGATCTACGAGCACCCGGTGATGAACACGGCCCGGCGCCTTTACCCGAAGGTGCAGAAGATCGTGGAAAACTCACCGTACGGCATCGCCCGGGAAGAGGACGAAATCGCCCGGGACGTGCTCTGGAGCGACCTCGTGACCACGCTTGAGGAAAACGCTGACCGGGGCAACGTGTCAATTCAGCGTTACAAGGGCCTGGGCGAGATGAACGCCGATCAGCTCTGGGAGACCACGATGGACCCCGCCGAGCGGGTAATGTTGCGGGTAACGGCGGACGATCTGATCCAGGCAGACGAACTGTTCAGGACTCTGATGGGCGACGATGTTGGGCCGCGCAGGGACTTCATCCGTACCCACGCGCTCGAGGTCAGGAACCTGGATATTTAGCCGGTCCGGCTGACAGTTCAGCGCCTGAGGATCCCGAAAGGTTATTCCTCCAAACGGTTCGAGCAAACGGTTCGAGAACCCGTCACGCCGGAGACCGCTAGAGGGCGTCAGATACCGTGACGTTGCCGTCCGCGTCCGCCTCTAAAAGGGCGCGGAACGGCACCCCGCGTCTACGGACCTCGTCACTCCCGCCCTGGTGGCGGTCCAGCACGCACAGCACCGCTTTCACCTCGCAACCAAAGGCCTGTATCGCGTCCATCGCGCGTAGCAGGCTCCCCCCGGTGGAAACCGTATCGTCGAAAACGACAACCGGGGTGCCGGGTTTTACGGCCCCCTCCACCTGTTTCCGTGCGCCGTGCGCCTTGGCCTCGTCTCGTACAAAGAATCCGTCCATCGGGGAACCGGCCTGCCTGCTCCGCAACGCCAGAGCGCCGGCGATCGGCACCGCGGCTACGGTCGGACCGCCGACACCGGTCGCGCCGGCCTCAATCGCCATCGCCAGGAACGCCTCGGACACCAGGTCAGCGCCTTCCGGGTCCAGCGTGAGGACGCGGCCGTCAAAGTAGTAGTTGCTCTTTGCGCCCGAGGTCAGGGTGAAGTCTCCGAACCTGAGCGCGTCAAGCTCACGCGCCCGTTCCAGGATCCTCGTCGCGAGCGACCTGAGATCGGTCACTATCGTTCCTCCGATTCAACTCGCGAATCATCCCGCGAATGATCAGGCCCGTTTACGGGTCCGTACAGCCCGTGCTGCTCGACATACGCCGCTACAGGCGCCGGGACCAACCCATCGATCGACAGTCCTTCCGATACACATGCGCGTATATCGGTGGCGCTCACAGCCAGCATAGGACCGGACACAAACTGCGCCCCGTGTCCGGGATGATCAGGAGGCAGGTCTTCGGGCCGGGCTGCCCCCGGACGTCCGACGCACACGAGCGTGCACATCTCCCTGAGCCGTTCCGGCTCCCGCCAGCGAGGAAGCTCTTCGAGGGCGTCCGCGCCGAGTATCAGCAGCAGCTCTGCGGCATGTCCGTACTCTGTCCTGAGGTCGCTTATGGTATCCACGCTGTACGACAACCCCGGACGATCGGCATCAACCCTCGATAGCTCAAAACCTTCCCGGCCTTCTATCGCAAGCTTGACCATCGCTACCCGGTGCTCGATGGGGCTCACATCTCGCCCGGTTCCAGATTCTTTGATCCAGGGTCTTGCCGCCGGGACGAAAAGCACCCTGGTCAACTCGAGTACGTTGAACACCGCGGAGGCGACCGCAAGGTGCCCGTTGTGGACAGGATCAAAGGTGCCGCCAAGGACGCCTATGCGACTTTTTATACGTCCAACTCTGGAACTGTTGGCCCCTGTTAGCTCCACTCGAGCTCGGCCTCGCCGATATGCACTGTATCGCCCGTCTTCACGCCAAGGTCCACAAGAGCCTGTACAACGCCAAGCCGCCCCAGCAATTGATGTAGCTGAACCTGCACCTCATAAAGCTGAAGATCGCTCGCGTTTGCCACACGAACCGCCCGGTCGTGCAACACCCTGAACCCTTCACCTTCACGGGCCGCCAGGGGCCTGCTTGCCCTCGCTCCTGGCCTCAGTATCTGCACCTGGCCCTCCTCACGTTCTGACTCTCCTTTGGCGTCCTCATCCGCCTTCACGATAGCGAGCTGTTGAAAGAGCACGTCTGCAAGGGCGTCCAACCCGTCATACGTAGCCGCTGACACACAGAACGCCTGGCCTGTCGAAACGTCCTTTTCCAGCTCCTGTTTCATCTCCTCGAACGCCTCTGAGACAGCGGGCAGGTCTGACTTGTTCACGACCGCTATCTGCGGTGTCTCGGCCAGTTTCGAGTCAAAAGCCATTAGCTCAGTGTTTATCAGCTTCATCCGAGCCTGGGTGTCTTCTTCCGCTCCATCCACCAGATGTATGAGCAACCGGGTTCGTTCGATATGCCTCAGGAAATCATGCCCGAGACCAACGCCTTGCGCAGCGCCCTCGATCAGGCCCGGAATCTCTACGAGAACGATTGCTTCCAATCGGCGCGACAGCACTCCAAGTGCGGGTTCAAGTGTCGTGAACGGATACTCAGCGACTTTAGGGTGCGCGCCGGTAAGCGCCGTTAAGAGACTCGATTTGCCCGCGTTAGGCATCCCGATGATCCCAACGTCTGCCAGCAACTTCAGTTCCAACCTCAGGTCACGGTGCACCCCTGTCCCGCCGGCCTCTGCAAGAAGAGGTTCCTGGTTCTGAGGCGACACATACCGAACGTTGCCCTGACCTCCACGTCCCCCCCTGGCCGCGATCACCATGTCACCGTCCTTTGACAAGTCGGCGATAAGACGGTCTTCCTCTCCCTCTTCCGACGCTACCTCCCACACCTCGGTACCGACCGGCATGGGGATGATCAGATCGTCCGCGCTAGCTCCGTGCCTCTTCTTACTCGCCCCATCGCCGCCAGCGCCTGCCCGAAACACCTGTCCGTATTGAAATTTCTGAAGCGTGTTAAGGGACCCGTCCACAACAAGGAATACATCGCCGCCATCACCACCGTCGCCGCCGTCAGGACCGCCCTTGGGCGCGAACTTCTCCCGGCGAAACGAAACAATCCCGCTCCCCCCATCTCCACCATCAATATGAATGAGTGTGGAATCAATCAATACACAGACACCATATTCAATAGGGTTCTGGTCGCTCTACTAATATCAATAAGCCGGTGGATATTCCGGAAATATGACGGATGTACGAACGGATCAGGCGCCTGCGCTGAGGAGATCATGTGGATAGGGTGTCAAAACCTTCGAGATGTCGGGGGATTGTCTGGCAGGCGTGATGTTGGCCCGAGAAGTTGTTCACAAGAGGGTACAGTTATCCACAGGAATCAGCAGGCTTATCCACAGGCTTGCGATGAAAACGTGGATTCCGTCTGAATGCGGAAGACATGGGCCTGAACGCCCTTTGTGGTGTTGCAAACCCGAATTCTGGGCGAGAGAAAGCCGCTTAGCCCGGTCGGTTGACCAGCTTCTGGCGAATCGTCGTGATGACGTTTCTCATCTCCGGATCAGTGTCCAGAAGATTCTCTATTTTCCGTTGCGCGTAGAGAACCGTGGAATGATCGCGGCCGCCGAGGGCCAGCCCTACCTGTGGTGAGCTTAATGAACTGGTCTCACGCAGCAGGTACATGGCGACATGGCGGGCCAGGGAGACGTCTTTCGTTCTCCGGGTTCCTTTCAGAGCTTCGGCATCTGTTCCGAAGTACTCCGATACGGCAGCTATAACGGCTGACGGCGTCGTCGGCTCCTCGCGCCGGGTCGCGTGGAGATCTCCAAGCACTCGACGGGCGACATCAACCGTTACGGGCGCGCCCGTCATCTGGCCATACGCCACTATCCGGTTTAATGATCCCTCCAACTCTCTGACATTTGAGAATGGCCGGGAAGCGACGACATCAATCACATCTTCAGACATTTTCGCCTGCATGCCCTTTGCCTTCTCTCGCAAGATCGCAGTGCGCGTCTCGTAGTCCGGGGCCTGGATGTCCACAACCAGACCGCCTTCGAGCCTGGACTGGATGCGCTCTTCCAGGAGGGACTGTCGTGCCGGCTCGTCACCGGTTACCACGATCTGCCGGCCGGCCATGTGGAGCTCGTTAAATGTGTGGAAGAAGCCTTCCTGGGTCTGTGACTTGCCGGCGATGAACTGGATGTCATCTACAAGGAGTGCGTCGGTACCCCGATAGAACGCCCGGAACTGTTCGGTCGTGCCGTCCTGGATGGCGCGGATGTAGTCGTTTGTAAACCGTTCACTGCTGACATAGATCACGTGCATGCCGCGTGCGTTCAGCTCGTTGCCGATGGCCTGGAGCAGGTGTGTTTTGCCCAGCCCCACCTGCGCATACAGGTACAGGGGGTTGTACACCTGTCCGGGTGTGGCGGCGACCCGGGTGGCGGCCGCATGGGCGAGCTCGTTTGACGGTCCTACGACAAATTTGTCGAACGTGAAGCGCGGGTTGAGCGGGAGCGAGCCGAAAGGTCCGTCACTTGCGCTGCGTCGTGCTTCCGGTGCGCCGCCGCGTTCCGGAGCGGGTCCGGCCTTCGCTGCGTCAGCGACATGTCCGTCGGCGTCTGCGATAACCTCAAAGCGCACCGTTACCGGCCGGCCGGCGATCCGCTCGACCGCGCGGGAGATCGTGGTGGCGAGGCGTTCTTCCAGCATCGCGGCGGCGAACGGGCTTTCGGTCCCGATGACCAGACATCCATCATCGAAACGCAACGCCTGGGTGCCCTTTAGCCAGGTCTCAAAATTTGGCCTGGGCACTTCTAGCTGTAATCGGCCGAGAGTGGCGGCCCATATTTGAGATGGCGCTTGCGTGGTCAGAATGGCGTCCTCTGGCGAGATCAGAGAGGCGGATGTTTAGAGGCGTTTGGTGCCTGTTGCCGGGTCCGCCGGGTGCTCGCGGAGTCGGTCCGCGCTGCACCTGCGCACCATCCCGAAGCGGCAGTGACGTTATCATGTACCCCGGGAAACACAACCCCCACACAGGCTCATTTTTGGGCCGGTAGGCGGGGAAAATTATGATCGTTGAACTTGTGTCACATTGCCGTCTACAGGTTGGGAAATGATCCGGTACCGTGTACTAACGCCTATCACTCCCCCGCGTCAACCCCCGGGCGGATTCAATGTTTGTGGGCGGCGTCAAACGCGGCCGTTCCGGAGGTCCGCGCGATGACGCGGATAGTCTTTTTCGGGACGCCCGGTCCAGCCGCGAAAGCCCTTCGCGCGCTTGTACGCGCCGGGCATGATGTTGCCGCTGTATACACGCGGCCGGACCGCGTCACCGGGAGATCACGTGGAGCCAGGCCGACGCCTGTTAAACAAGCGGCGTTGGAGCTCGGGACGAACCCGACCGACTCGGATTTCTGGCCCAGGTTTGTGGGCGACGAGCTCACGCTCCTCCGGGAAACGACGGTACCCGGCGAGCTCAGTGACGACGGATTCGAGCGCGTCGCCTCTGTCATTCAGTTGGGGACGCGCGAGCACGGCAGCCGAGACACCCAGCAAGACCCGGACGGTTCAGGTCACGGTAACGTCTCGCGACGGGCATACACACGTCCGCCTCGAAGAGAACCTCCATCAGTTGGCCGGTGGTCTATTCGCAGGCGTGGTCGCTGGGGGCGGGATTGGCGTCGGACTAGGCGTGGGTCTTCCGCTCGGGCTCGGTGTCTCCGGGTCGGTATTGTTCGCGACGATATTCCCGGTTGGTGCCGTCGCCCTCTCGTACATCGGGGTTCGCGGGATCTACCG
>JADFQR010000074.1 GCA_022561735.1 Chloroflexota bacterium
TTGTAATTATCAAGAGCGACGCGCTGGTCCTCACGCCAGACACCGAGTGCGTGGTCCGTCAACGTCTCCAGGTCCTCCGGGTCCAATTCCCTGGCATCGGAGGTCTCATCGATGTAGTAGTAGCGGTATACGGCGTTCTCACCGTCCCAGATGCCGTCTCCCAGCGTCCTTACAGGAAGATTGGGCTCCCCCTCGTTGTTGACGCCGAATAGCAGCGTCTCTACATCGAAATCATCAACCACGAACTCCGGGATCCAGCCGAGGTCTCCCCGTGTCCGGGCGACGGCCAACTCCTGCGAATGGTCGACGGTGACCTGGGCGATGGGATCTCCCGTGGCGAGCTGTCTCCGGGCGCGCTCAATGTCAGGGTCGGTATCGCGACTGAACTCCAGCGTGAATACGCGCACCTGCCGCTGGAGAAGCGGGACGTTTAGCTGCAAGGCCCGGCGCGCCTTCTCACGGAACAGACCCTTGCGGATGATCTCCGTGTAGGCTTCCTCGCTCAATTGTGATCGATTGAGGAGTTGCCGGAACGCCTCGTCGATATCCGCTTTGACGGCCGGTTCGGCGGCGTCCGCGGTTGAAAGTCCGGGGAAGCCCATCGTCTCACGTATGGCGCCCTGGACTTCCGCTTCGATGACGGTGATGCCGAGCAACGGCGCCTTCTGATACGCGATTTCGTTCTCAGAGATCGTTTCGATTGATCTCAGGAGTTGATCCGCGATGCGGAAATCATCGCCGTTCTCAAGGGCCAGCCGCTGGTGGAATCGGACGAAGTCGACAACGTCCCCGCGTGTGTAAATCACGTCGTTGACCTGGACGGCGATTTCGCGCGGCGGCAGCACGAACTGCTGAACGTACCCGTAACCCGGGACGGTCAGGATGGCGACAAATAGCAGCAATCCTGCAATCAAAAACGGGCGGTTGCGTCGCCCCTGACGGCGCTTCTGTTCAATTATCTCTCGCCGGCTTGGCGGGCGTATTGCGGGCGCTTCGGTCGAGCGTGCTGGCTCTGAGTCGAGTGATTCAGCCTGACCGATGCCTGGGTCGAGGGTTCCGTCTGGAGGCATGAAATGTGGCTCTCCGTTATGGATACAGACAGCCTGTCGTGGACTGCGCTGGGTCGATAACTGACCGGGGCGACCCCGGTCAGCCCGGAATCACCTCAGTCCTTCTTTTCTTCGTCCGCCTGTTCAACGTCTGAGTCGCCCGGCTCGGATTCATCCGTATCTTCGGATTCGTCCTCGTCAGAGTCAGTGTCTTCCTGTTCTTCTTCTGCCTCAGGTTCGTCAGAGGAGGCTTCCTCGGAAGAGGCTTCAGGCTCGTCATCGGACTCTTCGGCCTGGTCTTCCTCTGCGGATTCGGCTTCCTCGGAAGAAGCTTCAGGCTCATCGTCGGACTCTTCGGGCTCAGATTCCTCGGTGGAGGCCTCGGATTCGTCAGAAGAGTCGTCTGAGGATTCCGGTTCGGAAGCGGTTTCTTCCGCTGCAGTTTCTGACGATGCGTCGCTGGTTGCAGGCGCCGCGGATTCTTCTGTTGTAGCGGTCGCTGCGTCCTCTGGCGCTTCTGTCGTGTCGGACTCTTCTGATTCCGGAGTCGCCGGGGCGACCGGTTCCGGTTGGCGTTGTGCGATGGGCCCGGTAACCCTCAGGTGACCTTCTGATATCGGAAGAAGGGCAAGGTGACGTGCCCGGAGCAGGGCGCGCCGGAGCACGCGCTGGTGCTTCATGCAGGTACCGGTCTTCCGGGACGACTCGATCTTCGTTGAATCGGCCAGGTAACGCCTGAGAAGTTCCAGGTTCTTGTAATCGACGCGGTGCATCTTATCGACGCAGAACATGCAGACCCGCCGGCGTCCAAAACGCCGGGGACCGCCACCACCGGGCCTGCCGCCAAATCGGCGGCCACCACCACCACCGCCTCCGCCACGCGGACCTCCGCCCCCGCCGCCCCCGCGTGGACCGCCCTGTCCCTGGGGTGGGCCGCTCGGGCGCGGGCTGAATGATGGTGTGGAGTCCGGCCGCGGCGCGGAAGGAGTGGGAGCAGAGTCGGTAGTCATAAGTAAATTGATTCCTCTGGTGCCGCGCTATCCCGGTCTGGTGTGCGCGACGCAAGCTTCGGTCGTAGCGATCGGAGAGTCCCCTGGAATGCCTACCAGGGCAACTCCTCTACGTCGCTCGGCGTCTCCGGGCCTGATTGGTCCGAAGGCGCTTCTTGCCGTGGAGCGGGAGCGGGAGCGGCGTCGCCGCTCTGCCCATCGTTCCACTGTGCCGTGCCACCCCGGTCAAGGAACAGCACCGTCTGTGCGTTGATCTCGTTCGAGAATCGCATCTGGCCATCGTTACCCTGGTAACTGCGGCTTCTCAGACGACCCTCCACGTAGACCTTCATACCCTTGGTCACGTACTGGTTAACCGTATCCGCGAGCCGTTCCCATGCGGTGACGGTGAACCATTCCGTCTCCTCTTGCTGGCCGCCGTCGCGGGTCGAAAACCGGCGAGTTACGGCGAGACGGAAATCGGTCACCGCGCTGCCGGATGGCGTGTAACGCATCTCCGGGTCGGTCCCGACGTTGCCGATCATGATGACCTTGTTCAGACTCATCGTTAGGTTCCTGAAGCCTCGGTTCCGGCGGCAATCTCAACGGCGGGCTCCGGCGGGGCGGGTGGAGCGGGCGGGGGAGCCGGAAGCAGGTCTGCCTCCTCGATACGGAAATGGAGGTGCCTGATGATCGCCTGGTCGGCAACTATTTCTTTCTCGAAAACTACAGCCTCTTCCGGTTCCATATCGAACTGGACGACGTTATAGATGCCTTCGGCGTGGTGATTGATCGGGTAGGCGAGCGACCGCCGGCCCCATGCGGCAGTCCTGAGCACCGTGCCACCGTGGTTCTCGATCCGGCCGTCAACAGCCTCTATGGACTGATCAATTCCCTCTTCATCGGTGTCGGAACCGAGAATCCACATCAACTCGTAGTAGCGCAACGTAAATGGTGACCTCTGAGATGCGTTCAATTTGAACCGGCGAAGTATATCACGGCGCGGCGCGATCCCAAGCCCGGCATGGCGGTCTGGCAGGACGGTGTCGCCCGGTAGCTTTTCGGGGTAGCTTTTCGGAGCGATCAAGAGTCAATTATGCCGGGAACGGAAAACGCGGACGTGAACCGCTTCACCCGGCCCCGGATTGACGCCAGCGCCCCGCCAGCGGAGGGTGCTCCTGAATCTCCGCCCGTGTCCAGGGCCTCGAGAATGAATCCGGCGATCGTCTGCATATCCCCCGGTCCCATGCCGCGGCTTGTTACCGCCGGGGTCCCGAGGCGCAGGCCGCTGGTGACGCGCGGTGGAAGCGGGTCAAACGGGATAGCGTTCTTGTTGGCGATGATGCCGGCAGCGTGAAGCGTGTCCTCGGCTTCCTGACCGGTCATGTCCCGGGTTGAAACATCCACCAGCATAAGGTGGTTGTCTGTTCCACCGGAAACTATCCGCAACCCGCCATCGGCGAGCGCCGCTGCCAGGGCCTTTGCATTAGCGACGATAGACGCTGCATAGGTTTTGAATTCGGGGGTGGCAGCCTCTGCGAACGCGACCGCCTTTGCTGCGATGGCGTGCACCATCGGACCGCCCTGGGAGTTCGGGAATACCGCGGAGTTGACCTTGCGCGCCAGGGATTTGCGAGACAGAATCATGGCCCCGCGCGGCCCGCGAAGGGTCTTGTGTGTGGTACTGGTGATCAGGTCCGCGTGCGGCGCTGGAGAGGGATGTGCGCCGCCGGCGATGAGTCCTGCGATGTGCGCCATGTCGACCAGCAACAGGGCCCCGACCTCATCCGCGATCTCCCGGAAGCGTGCGAAGTCGATTATCCGCGAGTACGCAGTCGCCCCGGTCACGATAAGCGCCGGCTTGAACTCACGGGCGGTCGCTGCCACCGCGTCGTAGTCGATAGTCTCTTCCTCACGGAGGACCCCGTACGATGCAAACTCGTACAACTTTCCCGAGAAGTTGACCGGGGAACCGTGGGTAAGGTGGCCTCCCTGGTCCAGCTGCATGCCGAGAACGCGGTCCCCCGGCTTGAGCGTGGCGAAGTAAGCGGCCATGTTGGCCTGTGACCCGCTGTGAGGCTGCACGTTCGCAGCCTCTGTGCCGAACAGCGCGTTGGCGCGGTCGATAGCGAGCGTTTCCACCCTGTCTGCGTTCTCGCATCCGGCGTAGTACCGCCGTCCCGGATAGCCTTCTGCGTACTTGTTTGTGAGTATCGACCCGGTCGCCTCCAGCACGGCGTTGCTGGCGTAGTTCTCGGACGCGATCAGGTTGATCTCGTCCGTCTGGCGCCGGATATCGTCCGCTATGGCGGCCGCAATTTCGGGATCCTGTGTGGCAAGAGTCTCGTGCATGGAGAACGCGGTCCTGTCGCCGGCCGTCCGGAGCCGGGTTGTCCCGGGTCCGGGCTATCCAGGGTTACGGCCGGAGCTAAACGTGATTTGTAGCCTGATCGTCGCCAGCTCTTTGCGTGTAATTTGAGCGTACGGCGTATTCAAGTCTAAGGGTGTGTTCCCTGTCACCGCTATCATCTATACAGGAGTTCTCACGTGCCGCGCCAGACCGGGCGCGGCACGTCCTACGTCAGGCCGGTCAGGCCATACGCTGCACGTGTCAGCCGGAAGGAAACTTTGAGCACATGACCCTGCGGGCATCTGAGTTCTATCAGCCTGGTCGTACCGATCCTTTCAGCGTGATCGATGACATTCCGGAGCGCGCGATGGTGGTGTGCGCTCATCCGGACGACGCTGAGATCGGCACGGGCGCCACCGTCGCGAAGTGGGTCGAGCGTGGGTGCGAAGTGGTTTACGTCGTGTGTACGGACGGCGCCGGCGGATCTAACGATGAAGGTATGACCAGCGACCACATCGTCCCGGTTCGTGGGGAAGAGCAGTCAGCGGCGGCGCGAGTGCTCGGGGTCAAACACGTGATAATGCTTGGCCATCCGGATGGAGGGCTGGAGGATGACCGGGTCTTCCGCGGCGAGATCGTGCAGGCCATTCGGACCTACCGGCCGGATACCGTGTTCTGCCACGACCCTCACCGGATCAACGGGTTCCAGCATCGCGATCACCGTATGGTGGGAACTGTCACAGCGGACGCCATCTATCCGTACGCTCGTGACCACCTGCACTTCCCGGAGCAGTTGAAGGACGGCCTGGAGCCGCACAAGGTGCGCCGCCTGATGCTCTGGGGCTCCGACCACCCGGACGTTATCGTTGATGTCTCGGGCGGGTACGTTGAAAAGCAAATTGAGGCGCTGTCAAAGCACGCGTCACAGGTTCTAGGTCTCGACAACGAGTCTTCCGACCGGCCTCGTTTCGGCGAACGGCTGCGGGAACGATCCCGGCGCGCCGCCGAGGGCAACGAATTTGAGCAGGGTGAGACTTTTCGGCAACTGATCGCCCGGTCCTGATCCCCCGGATACCTGGGAATACCTGGGGATTCCGGGAACACCGGGGAATGCCGGGCCTCAGCTTCGTCGTTGACGGCGCTGTCGAGTCACCTCAAACTTCGGGACGGCCGGACCAGGGCCGGTGACCGAACGGGCGGGATGGCCCGTGTGCGCCGCCCGCCTCACACAAGATTGGAGCGCGCTTTGGGCTGGGTGGACATCCACACACATCTCTTGCCCGGGATTGACGACGGTCCAAGAGAGATGTCGGCTGCGCTCGATATCGCCCGCCGCGCTGCCGTTGATGGCACCGAGATCATGGTGGCGACGCCGCATCAGCGCGACGTCATGCTCGGCTCCTCGGTCCGGCAAGTCAGGAACCTTGTCAGCGAGTTAAACGGCCGGCTGAGGGCGGAAGAGGAGCCTCACCGCCCGGTCGTTCGTGTCGTGACCGGCATGGAGAATCACATCGAGCCCGGGCTTCCGGACTGGGTGGAAGACGGGCGAGCGCTGCCCATCGCAGACACGCGCTTCATCCTGTCCGAGCCTCCTTTTTCTTCGTACCCCGACTACGTTGATGATGTGCTCAGACGGCTCCAGGACATGCGTCTCGTGCCGATAATCGCGCACCCGGAGCGCAACGCCGTGCTACAGCGTGACGCCAAGAAAGTGCGGCGCATGGTGGAAGACGGCATGCTCATCCAGATAACGGCGGGCAGCCTGCTCGGGGACTTCGGACGCCCGGCGCAGCGGCTGGCAGAGCAGCTGGTGCGAGACGGCACGGCGCATTTCATAGCGTCCGACGCCCATCGTCCAACTGGCGCACGGTCCCCGGAACTGGCACCCGCCTTCAGAAGGGTCGTTGAACTGACGAACGAGGAGACGGCGATCGAGCTGTTTGACGAGAACCCGCGGATGTTGCTTGCAGGCAGGGAACCCAACCACGATCTCGGTCGCTCCTTTGAGCGCGGCGCGTTCGAATCCGATCGCAAGTGGTGGCGCGTCTGGTCACGCTGAGACCGGGGCGCACCGGCATCGGCGCGCCCTGACACTCTCGGAAGGACCGGCTAAGGGGCAAAAGGCGGACACCGATCC
>JADFQR010000075.1 GCA_022561735.1 Chloroflexota bacterium
CTCGAGCGCGTAGAAGGATCTCCTGGCATGCGCTCCGCCAGGTCATACGGGTCATCAGCGACCGGGTCTACGCCCGGAACGACAGCGATACGAGCGTGATCGCGGGAGGCAAGATAGATGTCCATCACCATTGAACCCATCGGCCGCGTCTCGTCACCCGTCACGGACCCCGTCGATACCGGCTGGGGCGATGTCGTGTCCGAAGTGCGTCTCCGGCCTGACCTTGCCGCCGGACTTACCGGACTGGAGTCGTTCTCGCACGTCATCGTCGTGTTCTGGATGCACGATGCGGCGTTCGATCTCGCAACGCAGCTCACCCGTCACCACCGCGGCCGGGCTGACATGCCTGAGACCGGGATCTTCGCCCAGCGCGCCCGCCACCGGCCCAACCGGATTGGCATAACGCCGGTGAAGCTGCTGGGAGTGGATGGAGCGAACATCACGGTGCGGGGGCTGGACGCTATCGACGGCACGCCGGTCCTTGACGTGAAGCCCTACATGCCCGTGTTTGACCGCGTGGATGACGCGACCGTGCCGGAGTACATAGACCGCCTCATGGCGGACTACTTCTAGGCCGTGACTCCTTCTAGGCCGAACCGGGGGCGCTAGGCCGAACAGGGGGCGCTCATATCCAGGCCGCATACTCACACCCCGCTGTCACGCCGGCGCCTCCGTAGAAGCGCGCCCTCTACCTGTACCCGGCCCGCGTTCGCTCCCCGGGCCAGAACCGGCTCTCCGGGAAGAAGTTCTTCCACGCCCAGTCGAACGACGTTATGTAGGGAACCTGCTGGAGTTGCGCCCCGGCCAGCGGGCCGGATATCGCAGCCCCGCGCTCCCGGTGCCACACGCTGCCGGTCTCCTCGTCCGTTATCGTGCCGTCCTCAGCGACGACAAAAGTGATCACGTCCGGTGCATCTTCCGGGAGGCTTCCCTTCAACCCGGGAGCCGGGATTCTTATATACGATTCGATCGAGCGCGTCTCCGGGTCCACCAGCACGACTATCGGCAGCTCGCCGATAAAGTCGTTCACGACAAGAGCCTCCTCCACGGCCGGGTAGTGGTATCCAACGGCGCTCTCGCCGATCGACACGCCTATCACGAAGCCATCCCGGGGTTTCTCGCCCGGATACCAGAGCGGAGCGTCTACGCCGCGTTCGTCCACCAGCGCCGTCGTGTCCGGGTGCTCGTTCAGCCAGGTAGACCACGGCACTACCTCTGCCGGGAGCAGCGTCAGCGACTCGCCCTCAAGCTCTCCCCCGATGGCAGCGCCCCACGGCTGTGACCAGATGCTCTCGGTCTTGTGGTCCCACCATGTCATGGCGGTCATGAACAGGGCGCCCTGGTTCCCAAATGTCAGGGTCTCCCCGTTCAACCTCCGGTCATGCACGAGACCGGTAAAGCAAAGCGGTCACCAGGTGACAAGTATCGGGATGCCGCCCACAACATCGTTGGCGATCTCCCGGGAGCGCATCATGCTCACCGGGTAGGCCCGGGATTCGCCGTTCAACGCCACGCCCATCACGAGCTCATCAGGGCGAATTCCGGACTCCGCTGCGGATACGACGAGCGGATCGTAAATCGGAACGATGACATCCCGGTCGATCAGTTGCCGGAACCGGCTCGGGTCGACGTCGCGCGGGCCTCCCGGGGAGATCCGCGCAAACGCATCGGCGTCAAACTCAACCGAAGCGGCTGTTGCGGCGAATCGCCTTCTCACGTCGTCACTGTCGCTGTTGAGATCACCTTCGATGTCGGAAGAAGACTGCGTCACGGGCTCCGATCCTTCCCCTGCAATGACCTGTTCCGGCCCGGTCCCGGGGTCCGCCACGGGTTCAGACGGGACCGCTAAGTCCCCGGCGGACGCGGGCGTAGCGGTGATCTCCGGGACTTGCGGGGAAGAACCGCCCGCAGCGTTGGAGGCGATCCCTGTATCGGCGCCGCTTCCGCAGGCAGCGGCAGCGAACGCCAGCAGGGCGAGCACGCCGAGCAAAGCGCCCTTTCGGCGGGAATCCAGAATAATGCGGATGGCGCTGACGTTCATGGTTCTCTTTGATGCCGAAAGTGGTGTTTCGGTCTACTTACACGTACGGAAGTAGCGCGTGTGAGGGATTCGATATGTACGGCCCACGGGCCGGGAACTAACCTTTATCATGGATGTCTGGCTCGCTCTGCGTCCTTTTTCCGAGGATTCGGGACGGGAGGCCGGGTTACGAAACGCCAGACATCCCGGATACCGGGTCGATGACAACCGGGAGACGCATCGATTGCTCTGGACGCGAACCGGAATACATACAGCGATGATCCTCGCCGCCGCCGTTGCGGTGCTGATGATCGTCATAGGCCCGGCGTTCGATCACCATTTCGCCGAGCGCCAGGCCGGTCACGGGCACGTGTTTCTCAACGATGTCCCGTTCGATCACGATCACCAGGTTGATGTTGAACACGCGCACGGCGCGGGCGAGCGCGTCGCTGTGGGAGTGGTTGCCACGAGTGACAGCGCCGCCGCCGGCATGGCCATCGACAACATCGTCCCGCCGATGACGATCGGGCCCGACGATGGCGATGACGCACTTCAGCTTGTGCGCGTCGTCGCGGACGACGACCACCCTCACGGACGTACCGCGTCGCCCCCGGTGAGACCCCCGATCACCTAGCTCCTTCCTGTCCGTACGTAGCGTCCGCTACGTCCACGGCGCGTTGACGCGCGCCCGTTTCCAGAAGGAGCCAGAAATGACCCATGTATCCCGATTGAAATTTCCCGCGATCGTCGTTATGGCGATCACGTTACTTGTTGTCTCAGCCGCCGCGATCACGGCACATGAATCGCGTGATGCGGGAGACCTGAACTACATAGTTGGCTGGGCAGAAGAGCCGGCGTATGAAGGCTTTCCGAACGCCGTATCGGTGCGGATCAGCGGTCCCATAAAGACCACCGCAGGCGCGCTTTTTGACGGCGGCGCACTCCAGCCGGGCGAAGAGTACTCCTACACATTCGGGCCCGAACTTGAAGGCTCAACCGTGCCTTATCACAACCACCTGAGCCCCGAGCTTGGCGGCACGGTGATGGTGTTGGAAAGCGCCCCTGAAGGCGGCGTAGAGATCGATATAACCGCCACCGGATTCACACCGGCCAACGTGATGATCCATCCAGGTTCGGCCGTCACATGGCGCAACGTCGCAGACACCGTACAGGCCGTCCATAGCGGCAAAGGCCAGGTGCCTGAGATGGAATCGGACCAGGGTGACGACATGGCGACGGGCGCTACGACTGCTGACGAGGGCGACGCCCACGCCTCCGCCGCCCCGACCGGCCCTGTCGAAGGTCTCGAAGGATCGCTCCAGGTTGAAGTTACCCACGTCCCAACCGGCAGCACGCGCACCATGCCCCTGCTGGCCGCCTTCAATAACCCGGGCCACTACGTCGCCCGTTTGATCCCGACCGCGCCCGGCGCTTACACGTTCCGGGTGACCGGGGAGATAGACAAAAACCCCATCGACGAACTTTTCGAGTCCGGTCCCGGCACATTTGACGATGTGCAGACGCAGGCCGAAATCCAGTTCCCGTTGCAGGTATCGGCGCCGAGAGAGATCGAGGGCGCAGCTCGCGGGGCGCAGGACGCCGCAGCGATCGCCGGGGACGCGGCAGACGCAGCCGCGGCAGACGCCGCTTCAGCGCAGACGCTGGCGATCATCGCGATGGCTATCGGGCTCGCTGGCGCCGCCATCGGGACGGGTGGCGTGGTAATGGCTTTCAGGAGGAAGTGATTGATGAGTGACGGAACATTGGCCGGGCCGTCGGATGCACGGACACGCTCCGAGTCCATGAGGCCGGCGCGTGCGCCGCGATCGGAGCGTGACGGTCCAGTGCATGGAACGAGTGTTTTCTCGGTCGGCGCACCCGCCATCCTTCTCCACGGCGTTGGGGGAGGTGGCGGGTTTCTGGACGAGATCGCCGCGTTCGGGCTGCTCGGATTGCTGATCGGCGGGCTGGTGTTTCTGTCGTTCCGCGGCGCCCGGAATAAAAACAAGGACAAACCAGGGAGCCGCCGCAGGGGGCGGCGTCCGAGGCGTTGATCGCCCGCTGGCCGGCAAAACGCTGGCAGCCACCGCTCGTGGCTCTCGTGGTGGCGATAGCCGTCCTGCTGGCCTGGCCGCAGGGCGATGCCGCCGCGCACGCCAACCTCAGCCGGGCAGAACCTGCGCCAAACTCCGAGCTGCCGGATTCTCCCGGGCGCGTGGTCCTGTGGTTTTCGGAAGCCATCGAGCCTGACCTGACAGACATCAAGATCCTCAACACCCGGGGGGACCGCGTCGACAACGACGATGTGAGTACCCGGGGCGATCCGGTTGAGGCGGTCTTCGTAACTCTGCCGACGCTTGAAGATGGCACATACACCGTGTCATGGACCAACGTTTCGACCGTGGACGGACACCGGGTTCGGGGCTCGTTCCTGTTCTCTATCGGAGAACCGATCTCGGGCGACCTTGAACTGCCGTCCCAGCCTGCCATTTCCAACTCACAGGAGCCGTACCTCCGATGGCTTGTCCTCCTCGGGAGCCTGTCGGTTGCGGGCGGGTTGCTGCTGGAGGTGGCGGTGTGGCGGCCCGCGGCCCGTGAAACCGGCGCCGTGGCATTGACCGGCAGGCTTTCTCGCCGGACCCGGCGGTTGTACCTCGGCGGCATGCTGTTGCTGGGCGTCGCCTCCGTCAGCCAGTTGCTGTCACAGACCGGCTCGACCTTCGATATCTCCTGGATCGACGCTGTTGGCGGCCCGGTTCGCGATACGCTCGGCACCGAGTGGGGGCGTGCATGGCTGTGGCGCTCCGGCCTGTTCATGGTCCTGTCCGTGTCGCTTCTGCTCCGCTATCAGCGCAGCGCTCGCAAAGGAGATTTCGCGGATCACGGGCAGGGCGACGGCGTCGTGGACTACCTGGCTTTTGGCGCCCTCGCCTCATCCTTCCTGCTGCTCATTCCGATCATGCTGGTCAGTCACGCTGGCGCCACTCCGGATTTGGCGTTCCCGGCGCAGGTGTCGGACCTTCTTCACCTGGCCGGCGCCGCGGCATGGGCCGGTGGGTTGATCCACCTGGCCGTGGCGGTGCTGCCGGGCCTGCGCGGGGTTGACCCGGAAGACCGGAGGGCGTTCCTGGCGGAAGCGATGCCGCGGTTCTCCGTGGTGGCGATCCTGGGCGCTGTGGCCCTGGCCGCGTCAGGCGTGTTCAGCGCCTGGGCACAGGTGACCACCATCCCGTCCCTCGCCGTCCCGTACGGCATCACGCTTGTCCTAAAAACGGCCTTAATCGTTCCGCTCCTCGTCCTGGCTATCGTCAACCATCGCTGGATACGCCGGCGGCTTGCCGGGGAGGATCGCGCCGGTTTATGGCTTACCCGAACCGTGGCGGGGGAGGCGTTGATAGTGGTGTTCGTACTGCTGCTCGCCGGGGTGATGACGAGCATGGAACCGGCACGCCAGGTCGCGTCACGGGAGGGCAGGGGATTGCCGGACGGCTTTTCCGACGGCACGATCTCGGAAAACGTCCT
Organism: Chloroflexota bacterium; assembly: GCA_022561735.1. The sequence goes on from JADFQR010000075.1 coordinate 5,543, forward strand.
CGTCATCGTCTCCGTGGAACCCGCAAAGACCGGGCGAAATGACGTAAAGGTCTCCTTCGCTGACCGTCGCGGCGCTCCGATAACCGACGCGACCGACGTGCGCGTCCGGCTCAGTTTCCTGGAAGAGGATCTGGGCGAGCTGCCCGTGCCGCTCGAAAATACGGGGGGAGGTGTCTGGGTACTTGAAGACGCGGTGATCGCCCTGGTCGGCGTCTGGCAGATCGAGGCGGATGTGACTCGACTGGGTGGATTTGACGCCCGCGCCGCGTTCAGGTTCGAAGTGATCGCAGGCGCCGGCTCGGACAGCAACGCCATAAGACCGCGCCCGGACACCGGCCTGGCGCTGCTTGGAGCGGAGATCGCCATCGTAGGCGTTGTACTGCTCGCTGTCGGCGTTCCACTTGGTGGCTGGTATGTGCGGCGTGGGGCGGCGTACATGGCCCCGGGAACGGCGGCAGGAGTTGTCGGGGCCGGGCTTATCGTCTGAGTGATGTTCCTTGCGCCCGTCAGTGTTGAGCGACAGACGAACCCGTTTGTGCCTACGGATGAGTCGATCGCCGCCGGCCGGGTGGCGTACGAGTCAGTGTGCAGCAGTTGCCACGGTGACTCTGGAATCGGGGACGGGCCGTCCGCCGGCTCACTCTATCCCCCACCCGCGAACCCGCCCGTTCACATCCCGCTGCACACCCAGGGCGAGTTGTTCCAGATCATTCGAGATGGTGTGATCGGAACAGCTATGGACGCGCTTTCCGGGGAGTTGACCGACGACGAGATATGGCACCTCATCAACTACGTGCGAACCCTTGAGGATCCCGGCCCACGTTGAGGGTCCGTCAAGAGGTTTGCCAGCGGTCGATGATCGGGCGCTTGGCTTCGGGCGGCCTCGTACGGTCAGCGGCAGGCCGGCGTTGC
>JADFQR010000076.1 GCA_022561735.1 Chloroflexota bacterium
GGAGAATATTTATGCGCTGAGTAAATGGGATATCTCGGGCGCTGCTCCGGTCGAAGTGTGGCATATCAGTCTCGATGCGGCTCCGCCACACTTTGACGATGCAAATGCACTGAATGCCCAGGCGACGAATTTCAACGGGCTTGCCCTTGACGAATCCAGAGGGCGGATCTTCGTCACGCGCAAGAACGCTGAGCGGCCATTGCATAATGTGTTGAGCTATGATATGGAGACCGGTGATTTCCGGACAAGTTTTGCCGCTGCAGAATCTGTCGTTGGCGGTGATATTACTGATCTTCCTGGCGGCGGTGGCAACAGCATTCGCGACGTTGGTGTGGACGCAGCGGGCAATGTGATCGGCTACATATGGACCAGTGTCAGCGCTGCCACGGCCGAGTCGTCTGAGACCACAGGGATGATCGAGATGACGGGCGTGTTACCGAGTCAGCGCGGGCGGGGAGTCGGTTCCGCCGTGATAGCGGCCGGACTGAGACATCTCCGAGAGCGCGGCGCCGGGGTGATCGTTCTGGAGGTCGACGACGAGAACGTGTCCGCCCGACGGATTTACCGCGACCTGGGCTTCAAGAAGACCGGCGAGCAGTTCTGGTACGAAAAGAAGCTCGCCGGGTAGCGGACCTGAGCCGGCAAACGCGACGATCGTTAAAGGGCGCTGGTTCAGCGTTTGCACGGGAAAGACCGCGATGAAGTGCTTGTGCCCCGGGCGGTGCATTCTCCCCGGGGTGACCGGCCGGGAGCGAAGCGCCCTGGTGAAAACGTGTCCGGAAAGTTGATTGGAGTCCGCATCGAAGATGAACGCCGATGCACAGTCACAGCGCTCGCCGGCCGGATCGCCACACGGGAGATCGCGGACATCTGATTCCTGAAATTGAGGGGCCACAGCGAGCGCATGCAGCGTCATCCTGAACTCGATTCAGGATCCGGCCGGGTACTGTGACCGGGCGATGCTGCCGAACATCCGGCTCTTCTCGTACGTGTTGCTTATCGGTCCCGCGTGTGGTGTATCGGCGCAACCGGCGACCTCTGGCGAGGTGTACGTCGAATTAGAACGCGCTCTGCCCCGAATTCACATGGCGATACGACTGCACGAAGCTGGTCTGGTTCGTGATGCACACGAAGCGATCCGCGATGGCCGAAACAGGCGTCGGGGTTTGGTTTGACGGATCCTGAATCAAGTTCAGGATGACCTCCATAAGGGCATCTGTCCAAAACGCGCCGACGCTATCCGGAATCGAATGAACCGCGATGCGCTGGCCGCCGCCCTGACCGCGGCGCAGGCGTCAGTCGGCGGATACTCCGGCGAACTCCAGCGACTCCAGAATCCGCTCTTCCGCAAGCCCGCAGAAAACGCTCAGCAGCCGATCTACCGCGACGCCCCACCCCATCTGTAGCGCTCGTTCCCGGGCGGCGCGTCCCATCAGTAACCGCAGGTGATCATTTATCAGAAGTATCTCCAGCCGCTGAATGAACGCCGCCGGGCACCGTGAATGGATCAGATACCCGGTCTCGCCCTCGCGCACGATCGACGGCAGACCGCCGACGCGTGACGCTACGACGGGGGTTCCGCACGCCATCGCTTCCAGTGCGGCCAGCCCGAAACTCTCGTAATAGGAGGGGAATACACAGACGTCCGCCGCCGAGTAGTACAGCGGCAGCCGATCCTGCTTGACCGAGGGCATGAACATCACGCGGTCGCATATATTCAGCTTGCTCACGACCTGCTCAAGCCGTCGTCGTTCCGGGTCGTCTTCGGCGCCACCGATAACCAGCAGCGTTACGTCATCCTCCTCCTCCATCCCGGCGACGGCCTGGATCAGTATCTCGATCCCCTTGAGTCGCTCAACGCGCCCTGCGTACATCAGGATCTTGCCGTTCTCCGGCAACCCGAGCGACCGCCGCGCCGCTATCCGGTCGTGGGGGCGAAACAGCCGGGTGTCAACGCCCGGCGGGATGATCAGCACACGTTCTCTGTCTGCGCCGTAAAGCTCCGCGAGCAAGCCGCGCTCATGGGCGCTCCAGGCGATGATCCTGTCAGCGTTCCGGGCGATCTGGCGCTCTCCGGGCGCCCGTTGCGGTATCTCGATCTCGCCCGGGCGCGCCCGGCGTTTCACCTCGGCAAGCGTGTGGAAACTCGTCACATGCGGGAGTCGCCAGCGGTCAGCCAGGTCTTCTCCGACAAGTCCGGACAGCCAGTAATGGCTGACGATGATGTCGTACCCCGTGCCTTCAGCTTTGACGAAGTCGACGACCCGGTTCGTAAACTCGGGCAGGACCTCGTATGCGGCGTTCTTCTCGGGGCGGACCGGTCCCGCCTCTATGTGAATCACACGCGCTCCGGGCGCCAGTTCCAGCGTCTGCGGATCGGTCGGGTCGTGGGCCCGGGTGAACACGTCCACGACAACGCCGCGCGACGCCAGTTCACGCACCGTCTCAAGCACGTAAACGTTCATCCCGCCGGAGTCCTTCTCGCCGGCTCGTACCACGGGGCAACCGTGAACGGTCAGGACGGCGATTCGAAGCTCAGGACGCCGGTCAATTCCGGGTTCGTTATGGCCGGGTGACAACCAGGTTGTAGAGAGAACGGTCATGGGCTCCAAGATGGTATTTGTAGGGCTCATCGCCGCGCAGGAAGTCGAAGTATCGAATCCCGTTTTCGATGGCGAGCTTGATGCAAAAAGCGTGGTTGAGCAGTCCGACGCTGAGAGCGCGGTGCTCCGGGTCGTATCCGCTGTTGTAGGCGAGCTGGCTGTCGCCATGCACGAAACAGATTGATGTGGCGGTGCGCTTGCCGTTCACCTCAAGGAAGTAAAGGCGGGAAATCCCTTCCGCTGCAAGATTGGTGACGACGGTCCGGAAGAACTCCTCCCGCCGGTCCGTCATGAACTCCGCCTTGTCTGGCGCGCTCATGCGGTGCAACCGGATGAAGTCGTCAAGATTTTCGGCGATATCCTCCGCGCTGGAGAACTCTACGTGATTGACCTCACCGGACCTTTCAAGGCGGCGCAGTTTTCTGCGCAACTCGTGGCGGTCCTTCTTGGACAACCCTGACACGTACTCATCCCAGGTTTCCGGGAGTTCGATCCCGGGTGACACATCTTCAAACGTCTCCGACACATGCCAACCGGCGGCGCGTGCGGCCTCCGGCACAGCCGTATAAGCGGCGGACCATTCAGGAACAGCGGTTAGCCTGATGGAACTCCATGAGTCCACCTGTGCCAGGTGCTCGAACAGGGAGCCGTAGAACGCAGAGTCTTCGATCCCGGAATGCAGGAAGTGGTGGTAATCCACCAGGTCAGACTCTCCGAGGAATGACACCTCGGTGCCACGGCGCATGAACGGCGCCAGGCCCTTCACGGTTCCATCCTGCCTGACAGTGAGCAGTTTCAGATCTGCGTCTCCGCCAAACATCTGCCACCACGTCTTCTGCCAGACCGTCGTCGCAAACGGCGACAAGCCCGGCGTCTCTGCAAGAAGCCTGTCCCAGTCTTCCCGGACGCTATCAAAGGTCTCGTTCCGGACCTCAAGATTACTCATAGCGCCGCGTCCCTGGCTCACACCGGTAAGTTAAGCCCGGGGTGAGCGCACCGGGCGTGTTCTGGTTCGGTTCTGACGTTTGCGTAGGTCTCTCTCCGTGCTTCAAGTCGTTGTTCTGGGATCGTTCTTCAGGACGGCCTCAAACTGCGAGAATTCAGGCTCCACGTACTCAAGTTTTACCGATGCACGCTGCTCCGCTGTGGACGGATCTTTCAAGCCTGTCCCCGTTAAGATGCACACAACGGTACGACCGGCTAACGATACCCCTAACTCAGGCAATCGGAGCACTCCGGCGACGGAGGCCGCAGAGGCCGGCTCGCAGAAGATTCCTTCCTGGCGGGAAAGCCTCAGGTAAGCGTCGATGATCTGGTCGTCCGTCACAGCCTCGATCATCCCGTCAGATTCGTCCCGCGCCTGCTCTGCGAGCCGCCAGCTGGCCGGGTTGCCGATCTTGATTGCCGATGCGACGGTCCTCGGTTTCAGGACCGGAGCGCCGTCTACTATCGGAGCCGCGCCGGCAGCCTGGAAACCCATCATCCGCGGAAGATGGCCGTCAGATTTGTCCTTGTACTCGTTGAATCCCCGCCAGTACGCGGTGATGTTACCGGCGTTGCCGACCGGTATGCACAGGAAATCCGGGGCGTCACCGAGATCGTCAACGATCTCGAACGCGCCCGTTTTTTGTCCTTCAATCCGGTAGGGGTTGACCGAGTTCACAAGCGCGAGCTCGAGCCGGTCCGCGGCCTCGATAACGAGGTTCAGGGCATCGTCGAAATTCCCGTTCACGGCGAGGATACGCGCCCCGTACGCCATCGCCTGCGCCAGTTTGCCGATGGCGATCTCACCGGCCGGCACGACCACGACGGTACTCAGTCCGTAGCGAGCGCCGTACGCAGCGGCGGACGCACTGGTGTTGCCGGTGGAAGCGCAGATCAGCTGCTGTGCGCCGTCTTCGATGGCCCTGGCGACGGCCAGGCACATCCCACGGTCCTTGAAGGAGCCGGTCGGGTTGCAGCCCTCGAGTTTGAAGTACAGGTCCTCGCACCCGAGTTCCGGGCCGATAACCCGGGAGCGGACCAGGGGAGTGCTCCCCTCTCCCATGGTCACGATCGGCGTTTTAGGGGTGATCGGCAGGTAACTGCCGTACCTCTCCATCACGCCACCAAGCATTCCCAAACAGAGGCTCCGTGGGGAGACTGACCGGCTTCTTGCATCACGCCCGCAGGCGTGCTGGCTCCGGCCGAGTGTCTCCCTGATTATTGAGTTTATTAGCCCGGACGCCTACCTGTCGGCGGGATAAGACTCCACGCGAATCAGGTTTGCGACGGTGTCCACGACATCAAGAGCGTCAATCTTCTCGACCGCGTCCTGCATATTAGCCTCTCGTGCCGGGTGCGTCATTATCACCAGATCGGCGGCTCCCCGTTCCGGGTCGGCGTCCATCTGCAGCACCGAGGCGATGCTGATGTCCAGGTCCCCGAGAGCCCCGGCGATCTGCGCCAGCACGCCCGGGCGGTCACGTACGGTGAGACGAAGGTAATACTTGCACTCGTGCTCCGCCATCGGCAACAGATGAAGGTCCGGGTCGATCGGTCTTGCCTGCGGAATCGTCCCGCCGTTACGAAGTACCGAAGCGGCGCGCAGCACGTCGCCCAAGACGGCGCTGGCGGTTGGATCCGCACCGGCGCCACGGCCCTGGAACCAGAGTGGCCCCGCAAGGTCGCCCTCCGCCTCTACGACGTTCAGCACACCCTCAACCTTCGCCATCGGGACGTCGGCCGGTATGAGAGCCGGGTGAACGCGCACCAGCAGGCCGTCATCTTCCCGCCGTGCCGCGGCGAGCAGTTTGATCGTATATCCGAGGTCTTCCGCATACCGGAAATCCTGCGCGGCGGTGCGCCGGATCCCCTCTCGATAGATATTCTCCAACGGCACGTTAACGCCAAATGCCAACCGCGCCAGGATCGATATCTTGTAGACGGCGTCGAAGGCGTCCACGTCGGCGGTCGGGTCAGACTCGGCGTATCCCAGACGCTGTGCCTCGGCCAGGGCGTCGTCGAACGAAGCTCCGCCGGACGCCATCTGCGTCAGGATGTAGTTGGTGGTTCCGTTGATGATCGCCCGCAAACCGAGGATCTTGTTGGCGGCGAGGTCGTTCAGCAGCGGGTTGATGATCGGGATTCCGCCGCCAACGCTCGCCTCGTACTGGAGAGAAACGCCGTTCTCGGCGGCAAGTCCACGGAGCCGCTCTCCGTGCTTGGAGATCACCTCTTTGTTGGCGGTCACCACGTGTTTCCCGGCGGTGAGCGCCCCAGAAATGTACTCCAGCGCCGGATGCTCACCGCCCATGAGCTCAACGACGATATCGACATCCGATGACTTGAGGACCGCATCCGGGTCGGTCGTAATCAGTTCAGAGGGGAGTTCCACAGCGCGCTGGCGTGACCTGTCACGCACGAGCGCCGCGTAAAGACGCGGGCCGCGACCATGCCCCCCTGCCGGTTGCAGTGCGGAGGCGACCGCGGAACCGACGACCCCGAGGCCAAGCAGCCCTATACCGGCCGGCGCACCGGTCGCGCGTCTGTCCATGCCGGTCAGTTGACTCCCTGTATCAGGTCGCCCAGGTCGAGAGGTTCAGAACCGGGTACCGGCGTCGGGATATTCAGCCGTTCGATGTCCGATGCCTCGATCTGGCCGGTAATCCACTGGAAGATTTCGCTATCGAAAACCAGCTTGTAATTATCAAGAGCGACGCGCTGGTCCTCAAGCCAGACAGCGAGTGCGTGGTCCGTCAACGTCTCCAGGTCCTCCGGGTCCAATTCCCTGGCATCGGAGGTCTCATCGATGTAGTAATAGCGGTATACGGCGTTCTCACCGTCCCAAATGCCGT
>JADFQR010000077.1 GCA_022561735.1 Chloroflexota bacterium
GGACTACCGCGCCGACACGATGGTGGAGATGGCCCTGAGCGGGCAGATGTACATCAACGGAGACCCGGAACGTGAACCGCTGAGCAGCGCCGGCTACCAGCCGTCTTACCAGGCGGCGCTGTACGCCTATAGCGGCATCATGGCGGCGCTGCTGGTGAGGGACCGGGACGGGAAGGGCCAGTACGTGGATATATCTATCCAGGAAAGCATGGCCTCCGAGCACCAGTTCACGCTGAACCGTTTCACCGCCAGCGGGGGTATACGGATGCGGGCCGGTAATCGCTACGGATCGGTCCACCCGGCGACCATCTACCCATGCAAAGGCGTCGACGGAAAGCCGGGCCTGGTGTCGCTCGGCATTAGCGATCCGACCCAGTACGTTCTCCTCCTGGAACTGCTCGATATGTCTGAACTGCTGGATGACCCCAGGTTCAAAAACCCCTCGCTTTGCTCGCAGAACTACGTTGAGTTCGACGCGCTCGTGCGGCCCTGGTTCATGGAGCACACGGCTGAAGAGATCGTGCACGCCTTCCAGGACAATCGCATCCCGGCGGCATTCGTGAACGAAGTAAGCGAGGTGCTGGACGACCCCCAGTACGCCTTCAGGGAGTTCTGGAAAGAGATCGACCACCCGGTCGCCGGAACACATCGCTACGCCGGGTTGCCATACCACCTGTCGGAGGCTCCGCCGGTATATGAGCGGGCCAACCTGTTAGGCGAGCACACCGACGAGGTGCTCGCGGGAAAGCTGGGCTACGACGGTGAGCGGCTAGCCCAACTCCGCAAAGGCGGCGTTATCTGATGCCGTCCCCCGTGGTTTCAGGAAAAAGCCCTCTCGATGGCGTGCGCGTTCTTGATCTATCACGGGTCTGGGCCGGGCCGCACGCCACTCGAATAATGGCGGACCTGGGGGCAGAGGTCATCCATATCACGGGCCGCAAATTGGTCGGCCGGCGAGAGGTGACGCGTGAGACTGCGATGGTGACCGGCATCTACCCGGATAACGAGCCGGGCGAGCGCCACTGGAACCGCAACATCCTGAACAACGACATGCTCCGTAACAAGCTGGACATCACGCTTGAGCTCGACACGGAGCGCGGGCTGGAGCTGTTCAAGCGACTGGTCGAAATCAGCGACATCGTGATCGAGAACTACAGCCCCCGGGTTATGCCCAAGCTGGGCATCGACTACCCGGTACTGAAAGAGATAAAACCGTCGATCATCTTTTGCTCCATGCCCGGCTACGGCTCAGCCGGGCCGTACAGTCACTTCGTCTCCTACGGCACCACAATCGAGCCGCACTCCGGCCTGGCGAGCAGGATGGGCTACCCGGGCGAGGAGCCGCACATGAGCGGCAACGCATACCCGGACCCGGCGTCCGGGATGTTTGCCACCGGCGCAATCTTGACCGCCCTGTTCCGTAAACGCAGGACGGGCAAAGGCCAGTTCATCTCGCTTGCGCAGTCAGAATCTGGTGTGGCGCTGACCGGGGAGGCGTCCCTGGGTTACCAGCTATCCGGCAACGTGCCAGAACGCATCGGCAACCGTCATTTGCGGAAGGCTCCCCACAACGCTTATCCGTGCAAGGGTGATGACAAATGGGTGGCGATCTCTGTCGGTTCCGAGGCCCAGTGGGTCGCTTTTTGCAATGTTCTGGACGACCCGGGCTGGAGCGGAAACGAGCGCTTTGCAAACCTGGGGAACCGGCTTCAGAACCAGGACGAACTGGACCGCCATATCGGTGAATGGACACGCGGGCAAGACGCTTATGACGTGATGCGCCGGATGCAGGACGCCGGGGTCGCTGCGGGCGTGGCCGTTAACGCTGAAGAGCTTATGAACGACCGGCACCTGAATGAGGCCGGGTTTTTCTGGGAGACCGAGCACCCGGAAGCGGGCACACACCGCCACGCAGGCCAGCCGATACGTCTATCGGAGTCGCCCGTTCGGAACTATCGTCCCGCGCCAACCCTGGGCCAGCATCACGGCTACGTGCTCGGCGAGCTACTGGGGCTGTCCGAGGACGAGATCAGCGATCTGGAGCAGACCGGGGTGATCGGCTACGAGCCGCTTGTGCGTGAACGCTAGGCCGAGACCTGTGTCGGCCGCCGGGACGGTACCCGGCGTACGAGCAGGGGGGCGTGTTCAGATTGAGGCCAGGGTTCCTTCGCTGTAGATCACCTCGGAGATCGTGAGCTGGGGCCGGCCGGCGATCGCGCCTTCGGGCGTGCCGCTGTGCTCTCGCTTGAAAACGTCGGAGACCCTCCATGCATCGAACGCCTCCCGGCTCTCCCACGCCGACATGTTGATATACACGCCGGGCTCCTCTGTCTTGAGCCGGGCAAAATAGAGACGGCCCGGTACCTGCTCCATCTGCCCCTCTCGCGATCGCTGCTCGAAGCGGTCTTCGAAGCCTTCATTCACCTGTATGCGGTTCGACACGATCAGCATTACATGCTCCTCATCTTGTTTGGTTTGTTATCCCGGTCAGCCTGTACAGGCGTCGGCCACTCGCGCGCGATCCTGCTAGTATTCAAGGCCATATTTCAGCGCCAGGTCGGCTTGTATGCCTCGCGTCCCAGGCAGCGGGAGGTTTGAGACCGGCGAGCGAGTCGATTTGCTCGCCCGGGAACTGGATCACCTGGCGCCCGTACATCTCCTGCCGCTGTGCGCAGCCGTGGAGAAGCAGCTCCTTCATGTCTGTGTCCATCATGGAATCCCCGTAACCAACGATAAATACTCTATTTTGATTAATGACCACCCGCGGAATGGCTGTTTCCGTAGACGGGGTCGTTATCAAGCACTTCGTAATTAATCACGTGAGCGGCTGGAAGCCATCGAGTCCGGGCTTCGGAGAATCGGGAAGACCACCATCGCCGCCAGCAGTGTGACCAGGCCTGCCGTGCCGGTCAGCAGGATAGCGGTTCGGGGGTCAAAGATGCCCGCAAGTGCGCCAATGTTGAGCTGCCCTACGGGTCCGATGCCGATGAACATCGCAACCGAGCCCATCACGCGCGCTCTCATTTCAGGCGAAGCTGCGTAGATCATGATGGTGCTTTGCATGGCCGCAAACGCCGCCATGCCAATCCCGCCGAAGAACACGATCACGACACTCGCCCAGTACCAGTCAGATCGCGAGAAAACGATGATCGCGACGATGAACAGCAGCGAGCCGTAAAGATAGATGCGCGTGTAATGCCGTGGCCGGGCGTAAGCGACGATCAGCGCCGCGCCTACGAAGGACCCGACTCCCTCCATCGATTGAAGCAGTCCGACGAACACGTCGTTGACCATCAAGTGGTCCCGCACCACGATCGGTTGCTGGCTTATGTACGGGAATCCGAAAATATTCACCAGCAACGTCACGACCAGGGTCCCGACCATCAGCCTGCTGCCCCTGATGTAACGCACGCCTTCCACGATCTGCTGGATCGGCCCCGTTCTTACGGATTCCACCACCACGGGTTGGTAGCGCATGGTCAGGCCGACGATGAGGGCGGCGCTGTACAGGATCACCCCGAGCAGGAACCCGCCCTGCGGACCGACAGTGGCGAAAAAGACGCCACCCGCCATCGGGCCCAGAATCCGGGCCGCCGCGTTCGTGCCTGACTCAAGCGAAATCGCTCGACCCACGCGGTCCGGGTCGACAACCTCTCCGATCATCGTTCTGCGTACCAGGAAATCGCTCGCCAGCATCGTTCCCGATAGCAGGCTGCCCACCGCCACGTGCCAGAACTCGATCGCGTCGGCGAGCAGCAACGTCGCGAGCGATGCCGAAATCAGCGCCTGCACGCCCAGCCCGAAGATCATCAGGTGCTTGCGATTCACCCGATCCGCGATGACCCCGATGCCAAAGCCCAGGAGCATCGGCGTGAATCGCAGGAAGAACGTCAGCGATACGAGGAAGGGCGAGCCGGTCAGGTCAAGCGTGAGGAGGGCGATGACAAGAATGTCCAGCCACATCATCGTGCCGGTGAGTCCGCCTATCGCCCACAACCTGACGAATTGTGGATTCCGGACTATCGACACGGGCCGGGGCGGCCGTATGAGCGGATCGGGCGCACCCATGTCCGGCCGGTCAGGATTCATGTCTGGGCGGGCCTCGTGGAGAAAAAGGATCTCGTCGATCGCTAGTTTCGGTGAATTGACCTACCTCTCGCACCTCTGATCGCGAGCGGGTTCACCGTTGGATGGGCGGCCGGGTAGTGGCATGAACGCGGATATCGCCGCCACATGCTGACGGCCGCCCCATCATGACTCCCTCACGATATCCGTCTTAGGATTTCGCCCGGCGAAGACGTGATTGAGACGTCCCCGATCTGCCGATATAGTCCCGAGGCCGTGTCCGCCTTAACGTGATCACATCAGATCACATCGGCTCCCGGCGTCTGATCAGTTACAGTCAGCTTCCGTTATGCGGTGCCCACGGCGCCGGCGGCCGGGTAGCGCCCCGGGTATTCCGGTATTCCGGGGAACTTCAGGCGCCTCGGAACATGGACTTGCCAGATTATTGCCAGAAATTTGAGGGAGGAACCGATGGCCGATCAGAAGAAATTCCTGCTCAACGAAAGCGATATTCCGACTCGCTGGTACAACATACAGGCTGATCTGACCTTTCCGGTCGATCCGGCCCTGCACCCGGGAACACACGAGCCGGCCGGGCCCGACGATTTCGCCCCGCTGTTTCCGATGGAGCTGATCGCACAAGAAGTCAGCAAGGACCGGTGGATCGACATCCCGGAGCCGGTGCGCGATGTGTACAGGATCTGGCGTCCCACGCCGTTGTTCCGCGCGACGGGACTCGAAAAGGCGCTTGGCACTCCGGCGAAAATCTTCTACAAGTACGAGGGCGGCAGCCCGGCCGGAAGCCACAAGCCAAACACGGCCGTGGCGCAGGTGTACTACAACAGCATCGAAGGCACCAAACGTATCGTGACCGAGACCGGCGCGGGCCAGTGGGGCAGCGCTCTCGCCTTCGCCTGCCAGCAGTTCGGCATCGAGTCAAAGGTCTTCATGGTGCGCGCCAGCTTTGAGCAGAAGCCGTACCGAAAGTCGATGATGCAGATCTGGGGCGGAAGCGTGACGTCCAGCCCGAGCAACGAGACGAACGCAGGCCGCACGATTCTTGAGGCCGACCCTGACTCACCCGGGTCTCTTGGCATCGCCATTTCTGAGGCGGTTGAGGTTGCCGTTAGCGACGACAAGACCAAGTACTCGCTGGGGTCGGTGCTGAACCACGTCCTCATGCACCAGACGGTGATCGGCCAGGAAGCCATCAAGCAGATGGAGATGGCGAACGCCTACCCGGACATGGTGATTGGATGCGCCGGCGGCGGTTCAAACCTGGCGGGAATAGCGTTCCCGTTCGTGCCGGACAAGCTGGCGGGCAAGGATATTCGTCTGATCGCCGTTGAACCGGCGGCCGCTCCTTCGCTGACCAGGGGAATGTTCGCATACGACTTCGGCGATGCCATCGGCATGACGCCGCTACTCAAGATGCACACGCTGGGACACACCTTTGTGCCGAACCCGATTCATGCCGGCGGACTGCGTTATCACGGCATGGCGCCGCTGGTCAGCGCCATGGCGAACGCCGGACTGATCGAGGCTCGCGCGTATCACCAGACGACCTGTTTTGAGGCCGCGGTGCTGTTCGCAAGCACTGAAGGAATCATCCCGGCGCCGGAACCGGCCCACGCCGTCAGGGCTGCGATCGACGAGGCGCTGTTGTGCAAGGAGACCGGAGAGGAAAAGACGATTCTTTTCCACCTGTGCGGCCACGGCCATCTCGACTTGTCGGCCTATGACAGCTACTTCTCCGGCGAGATGGAGGACTATGCCCTCTCCGAGGATGAGATTGCCAGGTCGATGGAGTCGGTGCCACAGATCTAACAGCGGATGACCCCTTTCACCGGCGTATAGACGCGACGGTGAAAAGGGGTCGCACCCGCCGCCGTGTAGTCAGGCGGGTTGGCCGCGTACGCCCTGGTTGCGCACTGCGTGCCATGACGTACGCGTGAACGGCCCTGTCCTGTCACCGAGTGGCGCTTCGTCTGTCACAGATCGGAGTCGTATCGCCCCGGGGATTAGCGACGGAAACGCAGCACCGCAGCGCCCACGCCCGGCAGCACGGCCAGCGCGATTAGCACGGGGATGATCCAACCCCATGGCAAACCGGACGATCCGCCGCCCCCTCCAAAGGGAGCGATGGGGGTCGGGATCGGCAATGGCGCTGCCGTCGGAGAAGGTTCCGGCTCGGGGACCGGCGTAGGAGAGGCAGTTGGTTCCGGCGTTGGCGTCGTGGGCGGCGTCAACTGGTCCCGTGTTATTACCGGATCGGAACCGAGGTCCGGGCCCGGCACAAACACCGGCCCCGGCG
>JADFQR010000078.1 GCA_022561735.1 Chloroflexota bacterium
TTCGGGCCCCGCAGCAAGTCCCCGTTCAAGGCGACAGCCTCCGGAGCGACGATGCGCGTCCGGCCGTCAGCGAGGTTGAGAAAAAGATCGGCGTCAAGTCCGGCGACCTCCAGATCGATAGTCCAGTCGTCGATCGCCGTTATCGCGCCGATTCCGGCCAGCAAGTCGCCGTTAGGACTGCCGGGCGCTCGTTGCCGCTCCAGGCTGAACACCACGTCTGATGCGACGAGAGGTCGCCCGTTGAGGGGCGCTATCCGCTGCCACGTCACATCCGGTCTCAGCTTGATGCGCAGTTTCTCCGCGTCTACAAAAGTCCAGCTCTCGCACAACTCGCACTCGACGAGATCGCCGGAGTCTCCGGTAGTGTTCCTGAAAAGACGGCTGTAGATCAAGCCGATGCCCCATGTGGAGACGGACGGCGATACCTCGCGGTGGATGTCGAAATGCGGCCCGGCTTCCGGAACCGAGAACCGGAGCACGCCGCCACCAACGGACGCCGGCGGAGTAACAGGCGTCGCGGCGGGGGAAGGCGCGGCCGTGACCACGGGTGTCGACACGGCGCTCCCGCCGGTATCGGGGATCGGAGCCACTGACGGGGACGGCGTCACCGGGGTGGAGGTTGGGGCAGCGGTGGCGGGACTATCGCTGACCGGCGAACTGCATGCCGCCATCACCGAAACGGCTACCAGAGCGACCGCTACCGACAGGGCGCGAACGAGGGTCCGGCGGCGGGCGGCGCGTGAACGCATAGAGAGATATATCTGGAAATGCAATCGAATAGGACGGGAGACGGTACGATAAGTCGCTGCAAATCAGTGTACGGATGGCGCGGGCGCGTCGTCTCACTCGGCGATAACAGAACGGCGGACTTATCGGTCCCCCGGGCAGGCGATGGCGTTGTTCATAGACCTTCACACACATATCGACCAGTACGATCCGGGCGAGTTGCCCGGGATGTTCGAGCGCGCTCGGGAGGCGAAGGTCGGGGTGATCATCGCGGCGGGCGTGACGGTGGAAAGTACGCGCCGATGCATAGAACTGGCGAACGAGTTTGATTGCGTTTTTGCCGGAGTCGGCGTCCACCCATCGGACCTGACGGGCGAGTTGGACGGCGCCGCACTGGACGAGTTGCGCCGGATGGCTGCCGATGACCGGGTGGTGGTGATGAGCGAAGTCGGCCTCGATCACCAGGAGCGCTCCCCGGACCGGGCCATGCAAGAGCGTGCCTTCCGGGCGCAGATCGGCATCGCGCATGAGGCAAAACTGCCGGTGGTGTTTCACATGCGAAACGCTACTGCTGACATGCTGCGGGTACTGCGGGAAGAGCGGGTGTCCGACCTCGGCGGAGCGGCGCATTACTTCCAGGGCAACCATGACGAGGCGACGGGCGTGATCGATCTCGGTTGCTACATATCCCTCGCCAAACCGCTGCTTCGGTTACCGGAATTGCAGGATGTCGCCCGCCGCCTGCCGCTTGACGCGATAGTGCTTGAAACCGACTGCTACCCGCAGCCCTTCAAGGGGAAACGTGAGAACTGGACTGAGCCGAAGGACGTGCCCGTTGTCGCTGCGAAGCTGGCGGAACTGAAGGGCATCGAAGTCGCTGAAGTGATGGAGACGACAACCGCCAACGCCCTGAACATGCTCGGACCGAGGGCGGAACGCGTTGCAGCGGTTCTATAAAAACCCGGCTCCGGGACCCTTTACCCGCAACCGGCCCGCCGACGCCGGCACGACGTCGCGTGCCGAATTCGCCGTCCGAACGGGTGCGATTCCCGCCGCGATGGCGGCATGGTCGCTCGTATAATTCGATCTGCTCATCTGAACAGGCCGGTGGGTTAGCACCGGCCCAGTCTTACAAACAGTTCCTGCAAAAGGGATGCGAACGATGCCGAGCGCGTGCAATACCGCTTTCAAGGAATGGGCCGTCACGATTGATGCGCTCGCCCGCGGCGAGCAGATCATCCTCATGAGAAAAGGCGGCATCCATGAGCCGGAGCGGCACTTCCGGATTGAGCACGACCGGTTTCTCTTCTATCCCGGGTATCTCCACCAGGACGCCTCACTCCTGAAACCAGACTACCGGTCCCGGCTGACCTTGGACCAAGAACAACCTGGTTCAGCGACGGTCACGTTCAGCCTGTACGCAGAGGTAGCCGACGTAATCGAGCTCGCTACCCCTGATATGTCTGATGGCGGTGGCCTGGAGAAAACCGTAGAGGCTCTCGAACCGTTCCATATCTGGGCTGAGGGATTCGCCCTGAAACGCGCACACTGGAAGCCCCGGTATCCGCTCAACGTAATCCTTTTACGCTGCCACTCGCTTGCTGAACCGGTCACCATGCCGGTGCTGCCGGAATACAGCGGATGCACCTCGTGGGTGGACCTCAAGGAAGAGGTAACGCTCGGGAATCTGAAGCCGGCGCTTTCGGACGATGAGTTTGAACACCAGGTGTCCGATATACGGAACGCCATCGCGTCCACACCCGCAACCGCCTGAACCCAACCTGGCAACCGGCTCTTCAACTTTTACCAGACACGAAAGGCCAACCGATTGAAATACCGGACCCTCGCCGGAACTGACCTCAAGTTGTCCACCGTCGGATTCGGCGTATGGAGTATCTCCACCGGCTGGTGGGGGGCCGTGGACAAACCCTCCGGTGAAGCGTTGCTTAACCGGGCGTTCGAGCTGGGCGTGACGTTCTTCGACACCGCCGACACCTACGGAGAAGGTTACGGTGAAGAGGTGATGTCCGATGCGCTCTCCGCGCACCGCCACGAAATCATCATCGGCACCAAGTTCGGCTACGACATCGACGCCCCGCGTGAGGGTCACCAGGAACGGCCACAAAAATGGGACCCGGAGTTCGTCGTGGAGGCGTGCGACAGGTCTCTCAAACGCCTCGGTACGGACTACATCGACTTCTACCAGGCGCACAACGCCCGCATGTCTGCCATAGAGCGCGATGACCTGTTCGACACGCTTGACGGGCTGGTGAAGTCCGGGAAGGTCCGATCCTACGGTATCGCAATCGGCCCGGACATCGGCTGGGTGGAGGAAGGCGAGTTCACTCTCCAGGAGAGGAAAGTCCCGGCACAGATCATCTACAACGTGTTCGAACAGGAGCCGGGCCGTCGATTTATCGAGGTCGCAGCAGAAGAGGGCATCGGTGTCGTCAGCCGGGTGCCGCACGCCTCCGGGTTGCTGGACGGCACCTACACGCGCGACACGCCGATCGAGTTCGACCCGACCGATCATCGTACCTACCGCAAGAAAGAGTGGCTGGAAAAAGGACTCAACAAGCTGGACGAGATCCAGTTCCTGTTCGAGGACCGGGACGGCACGGTGGGCCAGGTCGCTATTCAGTTTGTGTTGAAGCCGGAGATCGTCGCATCTGTCCTGCCCACCATGACCAGCGTTGAGCAACTTGAAGAGTTCCTGGCGGCGTCCGATCTGGGCGATGTGGACGACGAGGCGGAGGCGCGGCTGGCGGAGATGTACGACGACAACTTCGGCCAGGGTCCGCACGATCCGATCAAGTCCAGCATGACGGAGTCCGGGTACCGGGAGTAAACGCGCCCGGAACCGAAATTAAGGGTCCCCGGGACCGGCGAAAGCGAGCGCTACGTCAGACGGGCGGCTCAGTCCCCTGAGCTGGTGGCCGCTTCCCGGTGCGCGCCACGGGTGCGCCGGCCCCTGCGGCCACGCCCGCGCCGTTGGGGTCGCCCTTCGGCAGCAGCCC
The DNA here is from genome assembly GCA_022561735.1 of Chloroflexota bacterium. The sequence goes on from JADFQR010000078.1 coordinate 3,744, forward strand.
GTTTCAGCTCCTCCTCCAGCATGGTGAAGTCTTTCTGGGGGATGATGTGGAGCATCCCGACAAGCGCAAGCGGCCACAGTTCCGGCGGCCACTTGCGGACGTACTCAAGACGCGGGCCGATCTGCATCGCGTCGACCCATTTTTCTTCGTCGACCACCACGTCGGCTCGCATCTTCACCCGGTGCGGAAAGTCTTCCGACTGGCTTTGATGGTTCCAGATCCGCTCATGGTCTTCAAAGTGCCCGGACGTGAGAGTGGTGGACGCGGCGAACGCGTGCCGGTCAGAGATGTAGAAGATCATGCGGTCATCTGCGGCCATGCGAACCGCCTTGCGCCGCTGCCGCGTGTCAACACCCTGCACACTGAAATCCAGGTCGCACGTGGTCCGGTAATTTTCCCGGGTTGAGGAGAGCAGCCAGTAGGTCTTGCCCATAGTGCTCCGCTTACGGCATGAGAGTGGCGCTGCCTATCGAGGCCATCGTGCTGGCAATCCTAGCACCGGACTGAGCGGCCCTGCCCCGCGCCGCGTCTAATTTCCGGTTGACCGGACGGCGCGGAATGAAGCGCTAATGTCGGTCCTCTCCGGTGACTTCCTCGGAGCGTCGGCTGACGCGGGCAAGCGAAGCGTGAACACGCTTCCAACCCCCGGCTCGCTCTTGAGATCCAGCGCGCCGCCATGCAGTTCCGCAAGGTAACGGGCGATACTCAACCCGAGACCGGTGCCTCCGTGCTGGCGGCCGTCTGCGTTCGCACTCCGGTAGTAAGGCGAGAACACGAGCTCCTGTTCGTCATGCGGAATTCCATCTCCGGTGTCCGTAACCCGGACGATTCGCAGGTCTCCCTCGCTGAAGATATCCACGGTAATAGAGCCGCCCGTCGGGGTGAACTTGTGGGCGTTGCTCAGCAGATTCGTGACGATTCGCTCGACACGGGGCGGGTCCGCGGTCACCCTCGATGCTCCGTCAGCGACGTTCAACGTGAACGTCTGGTTCCGGGAACGCATTGCCGGGGAGAGCAGCCCGGAGGCCTCTTCCACGATCTCATCCAGGTCCATTGAGACCATGTTCAGCTCCAGGTTGGCGCTCTGCATCGCGGCGTAGTCGAGAGACTCCTGGGTGAGCCGCTCGAGACGTTCCACCCCGCTTTTCAGCGTCCTGAGGAGGCGTACGCGCGGGCTGGGCCGCGCTCCTTCCTGCTGCGGCCCTTCGGGTTTCGGCTCGGTCGCGTCAAGGAGATCAGCCGCCGTCTTGATGGCCGTCAAAGGAGATTTGAGCTCGTGCGATACCGTGAGAAGGAGGTTGGATTTGAGCGAGTCCAACCGCTCCAGTTCATCCAGCCGTTCCATCTCCACCGCGTACATGCGTGAGTTCTCGATCACCATGGCCGACCGGTCAGCGACCGACGAAAGGAACGAGATATCGTCCTCGGAGTAGTCCTCGCCCACCACTTTGGGTCCGAGAACGACGATCCCGGTCAGGGCGCCCTTGGCCAACATCGGCACCATCAGGCTGGCGCCGCTTTCGTGCAACGCCGTCCGTTCCACGTCACTCATGGCCTGCAGGTACGGGTCCGTATCGATATCCACGTGACGGAGTGGCGACTGGTTGCTTGCGAACCATGATGCGATGGTGCTGTCATTCGTCACCCGGAACTCTGAGTGCTCGGACCGGGAATCGGCCATGGTCACGAGCTCGTCGCCAGACTGATCTGGCAGCACCATCGCCACCCAGTCCGCCTGCATCGTCCTTTGAATGATACGAATCAGGCCGTCCGCCATCGGCTTGAACTCTGAGATGTCGCGCGTCGTCTCGCTCAACTCCAGCAGGGATACGAGCCTGTCGTAACGCTCGCGAAAGAAGATCCTGTCGATCACCCGCTGCAATCTCGCCAGGACCGGCTGCATCAGCACGGACACGACGATCACGGTCGCTACGGCGGCGATCACGCCGGCCGTCGTACTGAGGCTACGAGCGAACAGCAGCACCAGGCCGAAGGTCGCTCCATACACGGTGAAAATTATCGAGCTCAGGATCGTGTAGACCATCCCGTGCCGCAGTACAAGTCTCAGGTTCATCAAGCTGTGGTGCGTAAGGGCATATGTGGTTATTCCCCCGAAGGCGATGTTGCCAATTATTCCGAGCGGGTAGATGTTGAGGCCAAGTGAAGGGATCAGGTCCGACGCGGCGCCGACCGCAGCGACGACGCCGCCGAGCCTGAGCAAACGCAGTTGTGACCTGAACGGTCCGCCGGTCGTCGAGTTGATCGCCCGGGACAACATCCAGATCGAGGCGAACACCGGCACGTAAGAGATCAACAGGAAGATCGGCATCGCCCAGCCGATCTCCGGCGCGAAGCCGTAAAACTTCACGATCATTCCCGGCGATACCTGCCCGGTCACCGACAGCACCGCCGACACCACCCCGGCGAGATAGAACCCCCACATCAGCGACCGGGAAGATTGCCGGCCGGTGAATTCACTGGTGAAGTGGAAGAAGACGATAGCGGTGAACGGGATCACCATCAGTGCGGCCTTTTCCCATCGATAGGCCGCCTCGGCATCCGGGAAAGCGTCCCGCATACCGAAGAGCGTCACCCCCCAGGACGCCATCGC
>JADFQR010000079.1 GCA_022561735.1 Chloroflexota bacterium
CGCGGGCGGGATGGAGATTGGGGTGCTGGAGCGCGCGGACTGCGAGGCGCTGGAGATGGGCGCGTACGTCGGCGTATCGCACGGCAGCCATCAGCCGCTCAAGTTCATACACATGACCTACGAGGGCGACCCCGGTGACCCGGACAACAACCTGTGGATTGTGGGCAAGGGGATCACCTTCGATTCCGGCGGCATCTCCATTAAGCCGGCGGCGAACATGGGCGCCATGAAGGGGGACATGTCCGGGGGCGCGGCCGCCATCGCCGCCATGCAGGGTATCGCCGCGCTTGCGCCTGCGTTGAACGTGCATATGGTGTGCGCTGCGACGGAGAACATGCCGGGCGGGGGCGCACAGCGGCCCGGAGACGTGGTGATCGCCATGGGCGGCAAGAGCATCGAGATCGACAACACGGACGCCGAAGGCAGGCTGACCCTTGCGGACGCGATCGGGTTTGCGAAGTCGAAGGGCGCGAAACGGATCGTCGATATCGCCACGCTGACCGGGGCGATGGTCGTGGCGCTGGGCAACGGTCATTCCGGTGCGTTCAGCAACGACGATGAGCTGGTAGGGCAGGTTATCGCGGCGGGAGCGACGCGGGGCGAGCCGATATGGCGCATGCCGCTTGACCCGATAACGAAGAAGCAGAACAAGTCCGATATCGCGGATCTGAAGAACACCGGTGGCCGCGGCGGCGGGTCTATAACCGCAGCCCACTTCATCGGCGAGTTCGTGGGGGACACCCCGTGGGTGCACCTCGACATCGCCGCCACCAACATGGGGCGTTCCGTCCACGACTGGGAACCGACCGGCGCGACCGGGGTTCCGACCCGGGCCTTGATCCAGTTGGCGCTGGATCTTGGAGCCTGATCCCTGGTTCTGATCGAGGTTAGACGAGCATCCCGCATGGCTGCCATTCGTACCGCTGCATAGCTGCTTAAAGGAGATATCGCCTGATGGCCGAGAGGTCTATGAAACCTGTCCGCGTGGAGGACGCCCTCCTGGAAGAGTTCAAGAAGCTGCCGGTCGCCACTATCTGGGGCGTCGTGCACACCACGCTGGGCGTCCCGTTCCCGTTCATGGAAAACGTCAACCTGATGTTCGCCCCGGGCGGAAAACGGCTCGCGGCGCGCGCCCGGACTCTGCGCTACCACCCGATGCGCGTCGATCTTATAAACGAGGTCCGGGACGATGAGAACTCGCCGGAGTACCGGGCGATGGGCCGATGCGGCCCCGGAGATGTGCTGGTGGCCGATCAGCAGGGCATCCGCTACGCGGGAATCGCCGGTGACGTGAAGCTGTTGCAGCTCAAGATGAACAACGCAGAGGGGCTTGTGACGGACGGGGCGATCCGCGACCTGAGCATCATCAGGGACGAGGATTACGACCTGATCGTGTACGCACAGGGCAGAACGCCTTACGGCCAGCAGCCCTGGGGTGAGCCCGCCGAGGAGAACATAGACATCCAGTGCGGCGGCGCACTTGTGCGGCCCGGTGACGTGATCGTGGGCGACGAGGACGGCTGCGTTGTAGTGCCTTCCTGGTTCGCCGAGGAGTGCCTGAAGATCACGATCGAGCACGAGGGCGCTGAGGCGTGGGTCAAGGAGAAGGTACTTGCGGAGGGCGTGCCCCCGGGCAAGTATTACGGCCCCAACCTGATGGAGAACTACCGGAACCGTAATGCGTAACGGCCAGCCGGGCGTTTACGTTCAATTAATCTAGATTATGGGCAACTATTAACGTCAAAAGGGGATTGCTGGTCCCCGGATCCCTGAAATCGGAGATCGTCTAAGAAATCGCACGCCAGTGCGACCGGGACTTCTCCCTCACCCTCGCCCTCTCCCGCCGGGAGAGGGGATTTGACCCTTTGTTCCCAAGGAGAGACATCGATGGCAGACCGGTCATTCACCCCGTGGACATCCCGGACAGCGTCCTGGCTCGTTTCAAGAAACTCCCCGTTGCGACGATCTGGAGTCATGTCGTGAGGGACGCGGGTGTCGCACTACCGTTCATCGAGGGGTTGACTCTTTACACGCCGGGCATGGAGCGGCTTGCCGCTCGCGCCCGCACGCTCAGGTTCCTGCCGCCTCGCCCGGACCTTCTATCCGAGGTTCCATCCGGAGAGCACGCGCCCGAGTACGTGGCGATGGGCCGATGCGGCCCGGGCGATGTGCTGGTGTGCGACATGATGGGCAACACAGACGCTTGCGTCTTCGGAGACGTGAAGGCGCTCCAGCTCAAGATGAACAATGCCGATGGGATCATCACCGATGGCGGCATGCGTGACCTGGACGTGATGGAGGACGAAGGCTACAACCTGATCGTGTACGCACGGAGCCGGACTCCTTATGCGTCAAACCCCTGGGCGCATCCTGCGGAAGAGAACACACAGATCCAGGTCGGCGGTGTTCTTGTGCGTCCCGGGGACGTTCTGGTGGGCGACGGCGACGGGGTTGTAGTGGTGCCGTCATGGTACGCCGAGGAGTGCGTCCAGATTGTCGAAGATCACGAAGGGGTAGAGGCGTACGTCAAGTTGAAGATCGAGCGCGACAATGTTCCGCCCGGTCGCTACTACCCGCCGTCCCCAGAGATGTGGGAGGAGTGGCGGCAATCCCTGAAATAGGGGCGTGTTCAGGCCGTTTTCGGTCTCGAAAGGAGACCTGTTATGGCACGTATTTTTCACGTAGAGGCGGTGCTGGCGCCGGTGAGGGCGCTGCTTCCGCTGCCCTGGTGATGAGTGGTTCCGGCCGCCCTGGGCCTGCTGGGATCCAGCGGGTCAGGGGTGGCTCTGGCGCCCGCGTTGCGGTTGCTGAACGGACCGTTCCTGGTACTGACCGTGGTCGTAATAGCCCGCGGCTGGTACCTGCAGTTGCCTCGGGGACAGTCGTCTCACGTGCGGGGAACGCTGTGGCAACGCAGGTCGTTCTGGGTCCTTGCGGCGTCCACCGTTTTTTCGGTTGGCGTGTGGGGGCTTCGGTTTGCCGGGTTACTCGGAGGCGCCCCTTTTTGAACCGTTACGCCGTCTCCTGATCGACCGGGCCGTCGCCGCTTTTGACCCGGGTGACGGCCCAATTGCGGCCCGACGGCGATTGAGGCGGTGTCTGGCGGGTGATAACCTCAGTAGTAGAGTCACCCGCGCGAGAGATCGCGTTGGCGGCGCTGCGCGTGCCCTGCAAGGCGACCCGATCCCGGGAAAAGCACCGGCAGGGGAACGCTGGCGGCGATGCAACGTGGTGGGCGTAGTGTAGTGGTTAACACGTCAGGTTGTGGCCCTGAAGATCGAGGGTTCAATCCCCTCCGCTCACCCCACGCATCAGCTTTATAAACGGTTCGGCGGGTCCTTCTCCGAAAGGGCCCGTATTCATGTGTGGACGCGACCCTGAAATTGGGAAACCGGGAAACCGGCTCCCGGGACTGACCCCGGAACGGCAAGGTCACAACAGGGCCGGAACGCGTACCGGAGATTTGTATGCCAGGAACGACCGAGTCGGACGTGCCGCCCGGCATAACGGTGCGCCGGTGGGGCGACGATAGCGGCGACGGTCTCGTGATCGACGTCGACAGCAACGGCGGGCCACCGGTACATGGCATCGGCGTGGAACCGCCGGACAACTCATCCCGTGCGAACGGACCGACCTGGGCCTACGTGATAGAGGACGACGGCGTGACGCTGATCGACCCCGGTCATCTGGGGTCGTTCGGGTTTCTATCGGACGGGTTGAAGGTGCTGGGGATGTCGCCGGCGGACGTGGACCGCGTCGTGGTTACGCACGGCCACTGGGACCACGATGGCGGAGTGGCGGAGTTGTTGGATGCCAGCGGCGCCGAGTTCTGGGCGCACGAATTGTGGCAGGTGTACTCGCCGTACTCGTACGGCCAGCTTCTAAGGGCGGACAGATCTCCGTTGCGCATGGAGATGTCACGCATGGGGGAGCGGGTGAGGGAGAACGGGTCGCGGAGGTACGGCGGTTCTGCCGATAAGTCGAGCGACACCGGACGCAAGCCGGGCGGCGCCGGGCGGGACAACTATGAATCGTTACGGGCAGGGTTGAAGGTGGATCGCGCGCTGGTTGACGGCGAGAAGCACGGATCGATCGAGTACCTGCACACGCCGGGGCACTGGCCGGACGAACTCACCATCAGGCTCGGCGATCTTATCTTCACGGGCGATCATGTTTTGCCGGAAATCACGCCGCACCCGTCGATGGCTTACGGCCACCCGGAGGAGCTTGCAACGACTCTTCCGGCCAGATACCGGGAGGCGCGTGACGTGTGGGGGTTGTCGGCTTACCTGAAATCGCTGCACCGGGTAAGCCAGCTCGGGTCCGGGCTGACGGTGATGCCGGCGCACCGGCTGTTCAACAGGGGCCAGTTCCGCATGACGGATGAACAGCGGGCGACGGAGACGATCGTATTTCACCTGGAACGTTGTGACACCCTGGTCCAGGCTATCGAGAGCGGCCATTCCGATCTTGAATCAGCCACCCGCGAGCTGTTCTCGTACCGGCCGCTTACCGATAGCTACCACCTGATGTCGGCGGCCTCCGAGACGATCTCGCATGTCGAGTTGCTCGAAGAGAGCGGTGATATCAGGGTTGGCGATGTTGAGGACGGAGACGGGGTACGCCTAGAATTGACAGGTAGCCGTAACTACCGGGAAGTGATCGGGAAGTTGATTCCCGGATAAGTATCCCCAGATAAGAATTCCCAGATAAGAATTTCAGGGATAATCGTTCCTCCGGGTTAAACAAAAGCCCCGGGCTTCAAAGTTTCCCGGGGTTGAAACAAAGTCGGCCAATGCGACCTCGGATCGTCACGGGGAGCCGGTGGCCCCGGGAATAGAAGCGGCAGCGGCTCCAGACCTAATGCGCGCCCGTAGCTCAGCGGATAGAGCACCAGGCTTCGAACCTGGGTGTCGGGGGTTCGAATCCCTCCGGGCGTACCATCACCTTCCCTTCAAGAACGCTGGCCTGCCGGCCCGGGACTGGTCCGGTCTGAAAGAGGCCTGAAGGCGGATTTGGGGACCTGCGTTGCGCTGCCGACGCGGGGAACAGTGTCTTTACAGGCCGAATATCCCGAGTTGGCGGATGTCATCTCCGAGCTAACCGGGCGCGCTGCACTCGTAAAATCGCGCAACATGGAGATACCCTTAACGGCGCTCACGTTTTCCGGTATGCTATGGGGTGCTTTTCGTTCATAACGAATGGGACAGTGATTGGAAAGCGAGGCATCGAGACGTAGCGGATGCCGTTTCCCGCTGCGTCGTGACGTTGCGTCAGCGGCACGTCTGAACCTCAAGGCGGAGAACGCTCGGCTACCGTGGGCCGATTTTGAAACTGTTCCCGATGACACCCAGGCCAGAACCTGGACCGGTACCACACCCTGCCAGGGTGAATTATCGGCTCAAGCAACTCTACGTAAGGCGGTCTTGATCTATGCCCCGACGCCCCGGCCGACCCTCGGCAAATCAATCGTACGACGAAGAACTGGACAAGCCGTCCGGCAACCAGGTGCTTGAAATCGCCCGATCTGTCAGCCGGGACGATGACGATACCGATGACGAGGAGCCCACAGTTGTCATAACCACCCAGGGCGCTGCGACAGCTTCCGAGCTTGACCGCTGGGAGGCTTCCCGTTCTGCGGTCCAGGCCGCCAACGCCAGCGAGGCGTGGGTCCAGCAGGCCGCCGAATCCGAGCTCACGGATGACCCGGTACGCATGTACCTCCGCGAGATCGGCCGGACCAATCTGCTAACCGCTGAGGATGAGCGAGTCCTGGCGCGGTCGCTGGAGTCAAACAGACGTTTGATGGAGATCGAGGCCGAGATTACCGAGGAGACCGGCCAGCAGCCGGCCACCCGCGTTATCGTGCTCGGCCTGCTTCGTCGCCTGTACTCGGTGCGGGAAGCGGCGGTCGCCGTGGCCCGTTTCCTGGGACTCCCGGATGACGTGTTGCTCTCCACGGTCATGCACGACCCGGATATGCGTGTCCTGATCGACGGACCGATCGACGAAACCCTCGTCAACTACCTTTCTGACACCCTCCAGATCGAGCCGGAAGATGCTCAGAAGCTGGTGGTCGAGCTTTCGATCGTCACCCGGCTCCTGCCTCCGGAGGTGATCGACGTCCTTGACGACGACCCACCTGTTTTCGAGATCGAGAACGAGATTGCAAGGGACGGGATTGAAGACAAGCTCGGAATGTACGAGCTGCTTTTCCACTCCCACCTGCTGCGCGTGCGCGAAGAGGCCACGAAGTCCAAGCG
>JADFQR010000080.1 GCA_022561735.1 Chloroflexota bacterium
CTGTCCCACTTATCGACCAGCTCGAAAATCGCAGGGGGCTGCGTTTCTACGATGAGAACTCTCCCTCACCCTGACCCGTTCGGCTGCGCTCAGGTCAGGCTTCTCACCCGCTCGTAGAAGGGAATTGCTTGCTACGCGCCCACGGTCCCGTGAACGGGTCATGCGGCTGTACCACCGGCTTACGTACTACCCGGGAAGGTCGTCTGGCGATACGCCGCTTTCGATCAGCAGATCCTGGAGCATCGCCTGCACCGTTCGGCGCAGCCTGCTGGTACCGGCGCGCTCCTGGTCAAAACGTAGGTACACGGAGGTGTCAAACGGCTGCCAGCCGTCCCTCAGTTCCACCATCGCCTGCTCTTCCCGTTCGATCGCTTCCAGCAGAAGATCGCTGGGCTCGCGCAGGGTCAGGGCGCGGGGCAGCGCGCGCACCTGAGCCGTGAGCTCAGCGTATGAGCCGGCGAACTCTCCAAGCTGCGTTACGGCGGCGAGACGATCGCATCCGCCTTCCGATGCGCGCCACGCGTCGAACTCGACATGGAAGGCGTTCCACGCCGCCGACAGCGGGTCAAACGCTGCGCCGAAATCGCCTGCCGATGTGGCGGTGTCCCGCGAGGCTTTATCCACGGCGTCCGCCAGCAACTGGCTTGCCTCCAACCTGAGTCCGCTGCTCGTCACAAGTTTCGTCTCAAAATCCACGAACGCCGTGGTCACCGGCGTTACCCCTTCCTCGTCTGGCCTGACTGCGTCTCGAAGTTGTCGCAGCGCCAGGTCCGTCTCTTCTGCGGCCTGCGCCAGCAGTTGCACCACCGGCCGCGTTCCCTCGATTGTCGGCAGCCCGCGGACCAACGCCAGGATCTCAGACGATTTCACGACCAGAGCGCCCAATTCCGCGGCTATCTCGGCCGGTTCCAGAGTCAACTCGCGCTGTCTGAAATCCTCGTAACTTTCCAGGAATGTCTCCCATGTGAGGTCAAGTGCGTCTTCGGCCCCGCTGAAGACTGCCACCCCCGACCGCCTGTCGTTGGACGAAGACCGGGCCAGGTCGGCGATTCCTATCTCCGACCGCCGCCGCAGTTCCGCCGCAACGGATCTTGCCTCCTCCACCGTTTCGAATGGAGCGCTGCCGTCCGGGGTCCAGGTGTCGCGCAGCGCCCGGTAGGCCGCGGCCTCGCCTTCGACGGCCTCAATGACAAGGTCAGCCAACTCGCGTACAAACTGATCCCCGGGCAAGCTCCGGGCTTGATCGGCCAGGGCCGCCGTTGCGCCGGCAAAGTCGCGGAGCGAGCCGTGCACCGTCGAAGCATCGCAGGCGATCAGAGCGCTCCTCCAGCGGTCAACGTTGGCGCGTAATTCGTCCCAGTCAGCGGATATGGCGCTGTTCACACGCGCCGTCTCGAGGAGTGTGGCCGCCGAAAGCGTCTCCGGCTCGGCCGTCGGCTGCGGCAGCGCCGATACGGTCGCCTGCACGCCGGACTGGACCGTTGCGGCGATATCTGGCAGTGGCGCTGCGGTCGATGGCGCAAAGTCATCGTCGTCCGATGAACATGCCGCGGCCAGAAACAGGACCGCGAACGATGCCGACACCAGTAGTAACTTCATGGGATTCAACTCCGAATACACCGCCCTGCTACTGAAATCGCAGCACGCCGATAGCGTCACCGAAAAGCTCGTCCCGGAAAGCGCCCGTTTCAAGACTCACGACCAGGCTCAAAAGGGAAGACTCGCTGTCGGCCAACAGCACCAGGACGCGTCTGCCACGCGCATCCTGGTTCAACACAATCAGGCCGGAATCCGCGACCGGGATATCCGGGGTGACCGGAGTCCTGATCACGTTCCCCACCCGCACTCCCGCCTGGACGAGATACCGGCTGGCCGCAGACGCGTCTTCGTACAGGCCCAGCAGGATGGTGTCAGACAGCAAGTCCTCGGAGCCCTTGAGGACTGCGCCAATCTCGGAAGACTCTAGAAATGTCTTCAGCTCCGTGCCCGCATCCAGAAGCGAAGATCGTGTGACGAGGATGTCAACGCTGTCGCCAAAAAAGCCGGGGAAGTCGGCGGCCGTGAACGTTCGGCCTCCGACCGTCAGGAAATCAGCCAGGTTTGCGATGAACCTTGCGTTGTCCACCATCGTGTCAAGGGGCGCTGTCATGAACGTCAGATCTGCCAGCGCCAGGACCCTGCCGTCCCCGGCCTTCACCACCGGCGAGAAGGGTGAAGTTCGCTCGACCATCGAGGAATAGGTGTTGGAGTCGGTCGATATTACCGGCTCTCCGGAACTGATCGTCCCGGCAGTGTAGAACACCAGTTCCTGCAGCCCGTCCGTCAACGGGTCGCTCGCGAAGTCTCTCAGGAAGATGTTCCGAAAGTTGAGGTCATGTTCACTGACGTTATAGAGATGGCCCTCCTGAAAGGAGATGCCGAACGCCCTGGCGATGCTGTTGATCTCGTTCTGGCGTGTGGGATCGCCCAGCAAAATCACCCGTCCACCCTTCTCGATGAACTGCTCAACAAGGTGCGTCTCTTCATCGTTATACGCCAGCGATGGCAGGACGATCGCCAGGCTGTCGGCGCGCCGGAGCGCGTCCCGCAAAAGTTCGAGCCGAGTACGGGACGATAGAAAATCGAAGCTGGATTCTCCAATCAAATCCACGGTGTACCCGCGATCGCTGACCCTCGTCAGCAGAGCGGCCAACTCGTCTTCCGAGAAATTGTTGAGATGGGCGACGTCGACCGCCAGCACCCCCGATCTCTGCGTCGGCGACTCGCTAAATCCCGTCACGCGGATCGTGTCCAGGACGAGGTTCTCTACGGGCGCCCGTACGATGGGCGGCGGGTCGTAGTCGCCATCGTCCGCGACAAGCGACGCAATCACCATGAACACCCCGGCCGCGATAGGAACGAGGAGCCACGCCCGCGGGTTACTGAGTCGGAGCCACATAAAGATAAAAGAACTGTGGGATTTCGACCTCTATCGGAAAGCCCGGAGGCACGCCGCGCCGTACGCCAACCTGTGCCCCGCCACCCGAGAAGGCGCGTGCCAGCGTGTTCACCTGGAGCCTTACCTGGTCATTTCCGTCCGGCGGTGAGCCGAACACGCGCTCGAACTGCTTGACGCGCAGCCGGAGCGCTTCGACGTTTACGTTGACAAGCTCAAAGTCCGAGATGCCGGCCAGTTCCGCCACTCGATCGATCGCATCGGAATCCGTCCCGAGACGGTCGATCAGCCCGAGCCGCAACCCTTCCATGCCGGTGTAAACGCGCGCCTCGGCAAGCTCATCGCGTGAGATCTTCAATAGGTCGCCACGCTGGCTGAATACGTTCTCGATGAACGCTTCCTTGATCAGTTCAAGCTGGGCAATGAATGTCCTCTGGGCGCCACCGGTGAGTTTGGCCGGTCCGGTACCGACGAGCGATTCGTCAGGCGGCGGGTCGGGAAAGACGTTCGTCAACGCCCCGACGCTCCCGACGGTCGAACCAGGGCGGGCAAATATCTCGTTGGCCCCAAGTGACATCATGTAGCCGCCGCTGGCGGCAAGGTCTGACACGGAAATGATTACCGGCTTCTCACGGCGCAGTCGCTCCACCTCAAAGAACAGCTTCTCGCTCGCCGCAACGCCGCCGCCGGGACTGTTGAGCTTGATCACGACGCCCTTGATCGAGTGATCCCCGCGCGCTAAGTCAATCATCTCGACTATGAACGCCGCGGAATCGTCAGATATCACGGTGAATGGGATGTCGATGATCCCGATCCTCGTGTCTTCCTCGATCCACGCGGTAAAAATCCCGTACCCGATCGCAAGCCCGATGCCGATCAGGACAGACGCGGTTACGGCACGGCCGACGATGATTCCGAAGAGCCCTGATAACAGGCTCAAAACTCCCTCCCGGAACGGGAACCCCGCCCCCGGCGAAGCTTACCGAATCTCGAATACGTTACAAGTCTGCCCGGTCGTACGTTCGCCGCTCACAACTGCCTGTGAACGAATCGACAGGCGACCCGGAAAATCGCGTCCGCATCACTCCGTCGTCTTCGGAAATCGGCCCGTCAAAACCAGCGCCCCGCCGGCCAGCGCTACCGCGGTGGACACGTAGAACACGGCGTTGATGCTGACGCTGTCCGCCACAACGCCCGCCACGACAGGTCCGGTGATCATGCCGATGGCGTAAACGGCCTGGTACATGCCCATGGCCGTGGCGCGCTGGGCGGGGACGACGGCGAGCACCGCCAATGTCATGAGCAACGCCGCCTCGAGGCCGCGTCCGAACCCGCCGACGCCTGGCTTACGCCAAGACCGAACACGTGGCCCAGGCTCGGCACGACCACCGTCGCTGCGGCCACCATCAGCACCCCTGAGACTATCGCCGCCGGGTACCCGATCTTGCGCGCCACCCACGGAGCGCAGACCGTTCCGGCTACACCCCCTGCAAACATCGCGGTGCTGATGTAACCGATCTGCGATTCAGACCCGCCGATCTCGCGGGCGTAGATGGGGATAAAGCTGAAGCTGGTCGCAAAGGTGACGAAGTGGGCGAACACGGAGATGATCGACACCCTGACCAGCAGGGGGGTGCGGGCGATAGAGATAAACGTGGCGCGCGAGTAGGACCTTTGCTGACCCAACGGCGGCTCAGGAGCGAGCAGCAGAAGCGTGATGCCTATGCTCCCGGCGACCACCCCTGAGTAGAAGGTCGCCGTCGGGTTGATCAGCTCTGCTATCCAGCCGCCGGCAAGGGTCGCCAGCACGAGGGCGATGCCGTTGACCGCCATGATTCGTGACATCGCCCCGGCGGTGTCCCGGGAAGTGAAATAGGAGGCGTAAAGGATGCTGAGCGCCACCCAGCCCGCCCCGGCGACGCCGGTAAGGGCGCGTGCGAAGAACATGCTGAGGGGGTTGGCGAAGCGCCGAGCCACAGCGCGCCGATAACGGCCGATGCCATGGCGATCAGTGCAAAGGGCTTGCGCCGCCCCAGCATGTCTGACCCAACCCCTATCGGTATCCGGAGCGCGATCTGTGCGATGGCGTAGGAGGCGATCACCGCGCCGACCATGGTGTTGCTGGCGCCAAGGTCCTGGGCGCGGATCGGCAGGAACGGGACGTACAGGTAGAGCGACACCCACATGAAGAAGGTGGCCGCCGTTACGAGGACTATGCCCCGGTTGCGCTCTGCCCGGCCCAACCCCGTCGTCGTCGAGGCTGTGACCGCTGCAGGTTGGCGGCTAACCGCCGCCTGCCTGCGCCCAGTGCGGGTCCGGGTGCGCGGCGAGGAACTCGGTGTCGAGCTCCACCCCCAGTCCCGGCTTATCGGGCAGCGTCAGGTAGCCGTCGATGAACTCGATAGGCTCCTTGAGCACCCGGTTGTACAGGTCCGGCGTCGGCCTCCCGGTTTCGAGCCGGTAGAAGTTGGGCGTCGTCATCATGACGTGCGCCCCGCCCACCACGTTCAACGTGCCGCTGGCGTCGTGCGGGCTGATCGGTATGTAGTAGGTTTCAGCGAGCGTGGCGATCTTGCGCATCTCGGAGATCCCGCCGGTCCAGCAGATGTCCGGCATGATGTAGTTCGCCAGCCCCTCCGAGAGGATGTCGGCGAAGTCGTAGCGCGTGTAGAGGCGCTCACCGACACAGAGCGGCACGTCGGTCCCGTTCTTCACCTGGCGGAGCGCGTTGATGCTCTCCGGCTGCACCGGCTCCTCGAACCAGGTCAGGTTCACGTGTGCAGTGCGGTTGCACAGGTCGATCGCCGTGGCGACGTTGAAGTTGCCGTGGGCGTCGATCATCAGGTCAATATCAGGACCGACCGCCTCACGGATCGCCGTTATCACGTCCACCCCGTGCTGCGCGCCCGCCGCCGATATGCGGCCGTCCATGTAGCGGCGGTGATGCTGGTTCATCTCTGTCGAGAAGGGGTCAGTCTTGAGGGCGGTGTGGCCTAAGGCGACCAGCTCGCGTGCGTGCTGCGCCGCAGCGTCCGGGTTGTCCTGGTGGGCGACGTGGGTGTAAAGCTGGATGCGGTCCCGGACCTTGCCGCCCAGCAGGTCGTACACGGGCACCCCGAGGGCCTTGCCCTTGATATCCCAGAGCGCCATGTCGATACCGCTGATAACGGAGGTGACGAGGCCGCGCGGGCCGAGCGTCGTAAATCGGCGATACAGGTTCTGCCAGATGCGTTCGATCTCGCTCGCGTCCTGCCCGATCAGCCCCTCGGCAAAGTCAGCGCCCTCGACCGTATCCCGGACCAGCTCGACCATCCGGGCGACCATGATGACGCCGC
>JADFQR010000081.1 GCA_022561735.1 Chloroflexota bacterium
CCGAGTCGAGCGAGCCGCCGGTCATAGTCCAGTCAACGCCGGCCGGAGCGGATGCGACCACAAATAACATCAACACGTGGCAGGGCAGACCTGCCTCGCTCGTGGACCTGTTCTTCGGTCGTGATGAAGCGCTTAAAGCGATCGCAAAGGGCTTCAGAAAAGACCGGGCCGTGGCGATATCAGGCCCGTCCGGCATCGGCAAGACGCGTCTCGCCGCCGAGTTTGCGCACAGGTCTGAAGCTCCCGGTTTCTGGACCACCGCCGGCGCGAGCCTGGACGAAACGCTCGCAGCGCTCGCCCCTGCGCTGTATCTGCGGATAGACGGCCGGACCGATAGGGAGATCGCTGTCGACGTGCGCCGGCTGCTGGATGCGTTCCCGGGGACAACCGTCTGGGTGATCGATAACCTGCGGGACGCCGCCCAGGCCGGGCCGATTCTTGCCGCGTGTGGCCAGGTGCGGCCGCTCATAACCCTGAAACTGGATGCCGGGAAACTGGATGCCGGGAAGGCGGACGCAGACGGAAAACTTCCTGACGAATTCACACGCGTTGACCTCGAACCGTTGAAACCCGGGGCGGCCCTGGAACTGCTGGGCGCCCGTAGTTCCCAGAACACCCAGAACGCCCAGAACACTCAGGCATCGGGACCGGCGGACAATCCCGATGCCGTGGATCTGGTGGAGTACGTCAGCCGATTGCCGGTAGCGGTCGAACTCCTTGGCGGATTGATCTCGGAGGGCGACTCTCCGGCTGATCTACTCGCCGAGCTGCGGAAGACCGTCGTAGACGCACCGGACGGGCATGACGCCGACGATGAATCGGGGCAATGGAGCCACATCCTCGCCGCGTCCGCCATCACGCTGTTCAGATTGCCGGGCCCGGTGCTGCGGCAGATCGGGCCACTGGCGTTCGCCGGTGACGCTCCGATGTCAAAGGGCATGGCCGGATCGCTCGTTTCCCTTGAAGGCGATGAACTGCTCGATATGTTCCGGGCGTGCAGCAGACGATCGCTTCTCACCTGGCACGGCGAGTCCGTGCGAATCCACCCGGCCGTCACCGCCGCCATCTCCAGCCACAGTCAGGCCGGGGGTGTCGGCAGATCGATCAAGCGAGCCATTGGCGGGAAGAAGGGCGCCGGGGACCTCGAAACCGCCCTCAGGCGGTCGAGACGAAGGCTGGCGCTATCCAATCGCAAACCTGGCGCCGATCTGCGTAACGATATCGCCCACTACGATCAAATCCTGGCATTCGCTCGAAAGAAACTGGACGCCCAACCGGATACGCATTCAGAACTGGACGGCATACGCGTCGAGTTCGTCGGAGAGCTGGCGGTTGCGTACCACACCCTCGGCAGGGCGAACGCCGCCATCGCCCTGACAGAGGAATCCCTGGAAGCGCGTGAAGAGTCGCTCGGCATCGACCACCCCAGCACCATCGCAGCGCGCAACAACCTGGCATCGGTTTACCAGTCCGCGGGCCGGGTCGGTGAAGCCGTCGCCGTTCACAAGAAGACGCTGGCCGAGGCGGAGAGGAGCCTTGGCCCTGACCATCCGACGACACTCGCCAGCCGCCAGAACCTTGCAACCGCGCATCGGGCCGCCGGGCACGTCAACGAAGCGGTTCCCCTGTACGAGAAGGCCGTAAAGTCACAGGAGCAACTGCTCGGGCCGGAACATCCGGACACCCTCGCCGGCCGCAACATGCTGGCCTCCGCCTACCAGGCGGCGGGGCAGATACACCAGGCGGTGCCTCTTTACGAGAAGACGCTCCAGTTGCGTGCCCGGATCCTCGGCGACGACCATCCAGATACGCTCACAACACGCGGAAACCTGGCGACGGCGTACCAGTCGTCGGGCAGGCTGGGGGATGCGCTCGAGCTGTACGAAGACGCCCTTGAGGCAAGGACACGGGTGTTTGGCGCTGAAGACCGCGGGACTCTAACAGTCCGTAACAACCTGGCCACCGCGTACCAGTCTGACGGGCGGCTCAGCAAGGCGATGAAGATGTACGAGGAGACGCTTGATGCGCGCACCCGCACCCTCGGCGAGGAGCACATCGGCACGCTGACCAGCCGCAACAACCTCGCCAGCGCCAATCGCGCCACGGGCAACCTGCGCGACGCCCTCATGATGTACGAGCAGAACATCGTTGACCGGACCAGAATCCTTGGCCCTGAGCATCCAAAAACCCTCACAAGCATGAACAACGCCGCCACGGTCCGGAGTGACATCGGGAACGTGGAGGAGGCGGTTCCGGCGTTTGAGGAGGTGCTTGAGGTTGCGGAGCGGGTACTCGGCAAGAGCCACCCGATCTCTGTGACGTGCACCGCCAACCTTTCGGCCGCTTACCGCGTGATGGGACGTTACGAGGACGCCCGGCGGATTGAAGGGGACAGTGAACAGGACCCGGACCGTTAAGCCCAGCGCGCGTGGGTTCAGTAACTATCTCAAAAACTTTCACCGTGTAAGCATGAACACCTCCAACAGCCAACGCGTCGTAGGGGCCGCTGACTACCGGCCCGGGCGGTCCGGTGGGCATGGAGATGACCAGTCGTACCGGAAAGGGCGGATAGTCATTCGCCCCTACGGCGTAGCTGTGGAACGGTCTCGAAAGCTGCCATCCGGTGCGGGAGAAGGTTTTGAGATAGTTACTAAGCCGGCTAAAGGTTGAGCCCGGGCCGGGCTTGCCGAAGCAACCGCCGTCACATGATCGGCCTGTAGACTCGTGCGGCTCCGGGCGGAGGTCACCCCCGGCGTCGCGCTCGAAAGTTCCCTCAACCCTGCAAACGTCCCACCGGTTGCATGACGGCCCGCAGGAGAATCTCCATTGAAGATACTGATCACCGGAATCGGAGGAACCATCGGCAGCGTTATCGCTGACACTCTCGGCAAGCGCCACGAGGTGACCGGAATCGATATCCGGAAGCTGGACCGGCCGGGCGCCGTCGTGGCGGACCTGACTGACGCCGATGCGATCACGCCGCTGTTCGAGGGTGTTGACGCCGTGGTTCACCTGGCAGCGGAACGCCGGCACACGCCGGATATCGGCTGGGACCTGCTGCTCCCGGCAAACGTCGTCACCACGGCCAACGTCTACGACGCGGCGCACGCCGCCGGGGTGCGGCGTTTCGTGTTCGCCAGCTCCATGCACGTCGTCGGCAATTACGAGTCCGAAGAGCCCTGGGCCTCGATCGCCGCCGGACGGTACGACGGCCTGGACCCGGAGACCGTGCCGCTGGTGACGGCGGACATGCCGGTCCGGCCGGACGGTCGCTACGCCGCGACCAAGGCGTTGGGCGAGTCGCTCGGACGCTATTACGCCGACTGCGAGGGCATGGAGGTCGTCTGTGTCCGGCTCGGCACTATCGCCGATAGCAACGAGATCGGCTCGGACCCGCGCGGATACGTCACATGGTTCAGCCACCGCGACCTGGCAGGGTTCTTCTCCGCCTGCATCGAGAAGCCCGGCATCCGGTACGAGATCGTCTACGGCGCATCGGCGAATACCTGGAAGATCTACGACACGCCATCAAGCTGGCGGGCGCTCGGCTTCACGCCGTCCGACAACGCGGAAGACCACAGGCCCGCGGGGTAGCACAGGCCGTATCCAGCGGCGGCGCGGAGGTTCGCGCCAGGTATCCGGATTACCCTGCACCGCCAGGGGGGCCTTCAAGAGTTCCAGGCTGGCCTACCCCGGGGTCCGGATCGCCGTCAGCGCATACGCGGCGTCACCGATCGCAACGAATGCAGGACGGACAAGCCGGGCTGGTTTACTCGACGATGTCAAACGACCGGAAAGCCGCCATGATGGCGTCTTCAATCTCGGCGAATCGTCCGGCAAGCGCCCCGTAAGTCGCCCCGAAACCCTCGTCATCGCCGTGGAGAAACACCAGGTGCAGCCACCGGACATCGCCGTCGCTTTCTGAGAACCGGATCAACCGCGCTTCGAGGCCTGACGCGGTTGTAAACGCCTCGTTTGACGCAATCTCGTAGATGCCATCATCGTCGAGAGCGATCTCGAACCGCCTCGCGTATGTCTGGACATTCACGGCCTGTCCGAACAATTCGCCCACAAAATCCGTCTCAGGGTCCAGGTACTCTTCGACGATAAACAACGCCTCGCCGCCGGGGCCGTTGAAGGTCTCCCCCATCAACCTGGTCCGCGGCGCGGACCTCAACTCTCCGGGAATCTGCATCGTAAACGGGTTGATCGTGCTCAGGTACGTCCGGACCTCGATGTCCTCGGCTTCATCGATGCCGGGCGGCACATGGACCGTGATCGGACGCCCGTACTCCGTATAGCGCGCCTCCACGGTTTGCGGCAGCATCTCGTCCGTCCCCGGCAACAACCCGCCGAAATTGGACACCGGAGCGGTGCCTTCAAGCCGGATCATCCGCACCAGGTTATCGAGAACCCCGGCAAACACCTCGACCTTGACTGCAGCGTCCACCCCGGGAACCGTCCCCGTCACGTGGAACACCTCTTCGCCATCCAGATCGGTGCCGGTCACGGAGGCCGTTGAAACGTCGATCTGACCGACAACGTCGGCATCGACCGTCAGGCTCGGAGCGTCCCCACTGGCGTCGCTGACCGTCCACGCGCCGCTGCCCGGGTCCCGGCGATACCGCTTGCCGTCAATGATCCGGTTTTCGGCCGAGGTTGATCCGGAAATAAACCCGCTCCGGACAGTGCTGTTGGTCACGATGATGTTGACCCCGGGACCAGCCCTGCCCGCCTCGATGATCGTTACGAGCGCGGGCGCCTCGTCTTCAGGAACCCCGGCCTCCATGACGGTCAACCGGGCCTCAACCAGCCAGCTTCCGGCCTCGGCCATCGCCGCCGAGATCGCAGGGAGGACGATCGCAGGGTCGGTGGACACCCCCACCGGGGTAGCGTCTCTCGGGGCGGATGCGCCTGAATCTGTGCTCGCCGGGGTCGCGTCCGGCCCGGGCTCTCCGCCTCCGCCGCACGCCGAGGCGAGCAGGATAAATATGGCGACAGTTGAAGCAACTAATTGAGGTTTCAAGCGTTTGCCTTGCTGACGAGTGTTACTGCGGGCGTCATTTGATGCCGGACCTGTTCATTCTCGCGGCCGAGCGCTACTGGTTCATCAGTTCGCAGGTTCAATTAATGACGCAAACCTGTGGGTCCGCACTGTGCCAATGGCGAATATCCCCGATTCATCCGAGTGGCCCGGCCTTTACGGTATCCCCTACAGCTTGATCTCCGGCTGCCAGATCGGCGGCGGGACATTTTGTCTGCCGTCTGAACTTACGTGATGGCGGTGTCCGGAGGATTGAATGCACCGGGAAGTGATCAACGCTTTCATTGCGCCGATCAAATACGTCTGGGAACAGGAATTCGGAAGCGAAATCGAAACCCTCGCCACCGAGTCGTCGATAGAAATGGAGAAAACCGGTGACGGTTTTACCTTCATCGCGCCCGTCACCGGAACCCTGACCGGAACTCTCGGCCTGTACCTGGACGAGGCGACCGCGAGCGCTATGTCCGCCGGCATGCGTGGCCGATGGGTGGCCGAGTACGAGGATGAACTGCAGAAGACCCTTGTTCGTATCGTCGAGAAAGTGACGGCCACCGCACAACCGCTGCTGGTCAAGCTTGGTTACGAATGCGAGATCGGTGAAATCACCTGGATCGAAGGCCGCAACAAGGAATATCCCAGGCCGACCGGGGAGGGAGCGGAACAGTCCGTCACCTACCTCGAAACGAGTTTTGGGACTGTCGCTCTTGTCCTGAGCATCATCGATACGATCACCCTCAAGGCCCGGCAGGCCAAGGTTGTTCGCGAACGAGAAGAGTGGTTGGCCTCGCTTGACTTCGACCCGGCAGAGGTGCCCGACGTGATACGCGCAAAGCGCTTTGAACTGGTGGACGATGACGGACATACCCGCGCCGTGATCGGACGCCTGGCGGACGGTTCCCCGCACGTCGTCCTGGCCGATACCGACGGCCGCATGCGCTGTGCCATCTGGCTGGCGCCAAACGGCACACCGTCCCTCGCGTTCTTCGACGATAACGGCCGGCGTTCCTGGCTCGCCGCCTAGGACGCTCGGCAGCGTCACGCCCGTCCTGAAGCTCTTGAAAGGCCGCCGGACGCGCTTGACCCGGAATACGGTTCCAGCCCGGGCCAGATTCCTCCCCGGCAGGAAAGCTGTTGCTGTTTCAGCGGCTCCCCGGTCATCCACGCGCCCGTCGCCCGGCGCTCTAGTCCACGGGCACACGGTCAATCACCGGCGCCTCGGC
>JADFQR010000082.1 GCA_022561735.1 Chloroflexota bacterium
CGTCGCAGTTCGTACATGGCGGGGCTCGCATTGACGGTCGCCGTCGGTGCGCTGGTGTACGCGTTCGTCACCCACGACTTCTCGATCGAGTACGTCCGGGGGCACAGCGACCTGTCCCAGGGCCAGGTCTTCACATGGGTGGCGATGTACGCCGGGAACGAAGGCTCGCTGCTTTACCTCACGGCCATCTTGACGGTGATGTCGATAATCGCCATCTACGTAACGCCCCGGCGCCTTGAACAGTCACGGCCGTACATCATCGCCGTGTTGATGGGCATCATCGTCTTCTTCCTTACCGTGATGCTGACGCTGGCGGACCCCTTCGCCCCATCGCCGTTCGCCGCCGTTGATGGGACGGGTATCAACCCTCTGCTTCGGCACCCGGGCATGTTCATCCACCCGCCGCTCCAGATGGCCGGGCTGGTTGGTATTGCAATTCCCTTCGCATTTATCGCCGGAGCCATGATCGCCGGGCAAACCCGTGACCAGTGGCTTGATGCCGCCAGGGTCAGCGCGATCGCTGTGTGGGCCGTGCTGAGCGCTGGCCTGCTGATCGGCGCGTGGTGGGCGTACACGATCCTCGGATGGGGCGGTTACTGGAGCTGGGACCCGATCGAAAACGTGGCGATCATGCCCTGGCTGGTCCTCACGGCGTTTATCCATTCAGTCATGGTCCAGAAGCGGCGCGGTATGTTCCGGATGTGGAACGTTGCGCTACTGTCGATGGCGTTCGTCCTGGCCCAGTTCGGGTTGTTTATCAACCGCGGCGGACCGGTCGTCTCGGTGCACTCGTTCGGGGCCTCCACCATCGGCAGCGTTTTCCTGGGTTTCATGATGTTCAGCATGGTGTTCGCGCTCGTCCTGTTCCTGTGGCGATTCCCATCGCTCAAGAGTGACCGGCCGCTTGAATCGTTCCTGTCCCGTGAGGCCGCGTTCCTGGTGAACAACTTCCTGTTCCTGGGGGTGGCCTTTGTGACCCTCTGGGGCGTGCTGTTCCCGCTTTTCTCTGAGTTCGCCAACGACCAGACGGTTACGGTGTCCGCGCCGTGGTTCAACCAGATCAACGGGCCGATTCTGCTCGCTATCGTAATTATGATGGGCATCGGCCCGCTCCTGCCGTGGCGCCGGACATCGATGTCGAGCCTGCAGCGGTGGCTCGCCATTCCGTTCGCAATCAGCCTGACAATGGCGTTACTCCTGTGGCTCTCCGGCGTCCATCAGCTGTGGGCGTTAGCCGGATTCAGCGCGCTGTCACTGGTAATGTCCGCGGTGATCGAGGAGTGGTATCGCGGGACGATGGCTCAAAGACGCGCCGGACACAACTTTGCGAGCGGTTGGTGGAGGATGGTGAACGGAAACCGGCCGCGCCACGGCGGCTACATCGTCCATATTGCGATCATCGCCCTCGGGATCGGGATTATCGGGACCAGTTTCTTCAACCAGCGGGCGGACGTGGCGCTCGCTCCGGGTGAAAGTTTCACCCTTGACGAGTACCGTTTCGTCTACGTGAGCACGGGCACGGAGGAACGGCCAGATCGCATCGCGGAGTGGGTGAACGTTGACGTGTTCAAAGGGGATGAGTTGATCGCTAGCCTCACTCCCTGGCGCGCGTTCTTCCCACGGTTCAACTCGGTCTCCGTACGCGCCGCCGTACACAATATCCCGCTCGTGGACGTGCCGTTCGTTCCGGGTTACCTGGTCCCGGGATTGGAGGACCTGTACATCGTCCCGAGTGAGTTCCTCGACGATGGCCGGGTGGTCCTGAGAATAAGCATCAACCCGGCCGCGTGGTGGCTGTGGGCGTCCGGGCCTATCTTCATCATCGGGACCGTGGTGGCGCTCTGGCCGGCCCCCACCCTTGAGCGGCGACCCGTGCCAGTACGTAAGCGAATTCAGTCATCACCGCAGCCCGCGCTGCCGGTGCGTGTGTGAATCTGGTCTGGACTAAAACGGCATGGCGATAGCCCTGGGCGTCGTGGTGGCGCTTGTGTCACTGGTGGTAATCGCCATACCGTTCATTCGGCGTTCCGGCGCGGCGCTGTCCGCGCGACACGCAGAGGAGCTGGAGCGATTGACGCGGTTGCGGTCTGACCTGTACGAACAGATCGGTCAGTTACAGGCCGATCACGCGGCAAATACGGTCACGGATGAAGATTACCGGCGGCAACTTCTGGAGTTGCGCGTTGGCGCTGCGGAGACGATCAGGTTGCTTGACCAACTGGGACATGATGAAGAACCTCAAGACGCCCCGGAGTTACTGACCCGGGAGGCGCTGGAA
The DNA here is from genome assembly GCA_022561735.1 of Chloroflexota bacterium. The sequence continues at coordinate 2,279 of JADFQR010000082.1, forward strand.
AAAGAGATCGCCGCCCTCAGGCAGGCCGGCAGCTACAGGGGCGCTGACGAGAGTTGAGGCACGAAATGACATCCGAACGGTTGCGTCGCGCCTTCACGAGGCCCTTCGCTGCGGCGCTTCCGGTGTTTCTGGCGGCCGTGATCCTGCTCATTGTTGCGGACGGTGGAAACGCTTACGCACAACGACCTACCCCGGAACGCGTCGCCGGAGCCGTCAAAAACGGCACGGACGGCGCCAGTATCCCGGAAGGGTTTGAAATCACCCTGCTGGCCAGCAGGGACGGAGTTTTCATCGAGCAACGAGTCGAACTGGTCGGTCCCGACGACCCGCTTTTCGAGTTCACAGACCTGATCCAGGATGAGGACATCCGGTATCGCCTGGCATGGGAGTACGAGGGCGTCACAGACCAGATATTCCTCGAGGATGAGGCGGCGCCGGCCAACCTGCCGATCGTGATCTATGAGATTACGGACTCGCTTGAAAACATCCGCATCAGCGCGCACGCTACGATCATCCCGACGGTGGTCGGATCTGACCGGTTGATGGGGGTGCTTGACCTGGTCACGCTGCGAAATGACGGCGACCGCACGTTTGTCCCGGACCCGACCAACCCGAACTTCACCGGCCTGAATATGATCCGATTCAGCCTCCCGGAAGGGTATGAGGACCTGGCGGTGGACAGTGTCCTGCCGCAGGGGCAGTTGCTTGAGATCTCGAACGGATTTGCGATGACGAACCCGGTCCCCCCGGGCGAGCACGAGATCCTGTACAGCTACGCCATCACTTACTCAGGGGACTCGCTTGAATTTACGCGAACGCTGGCGTTTGGCGCCGACGAGTTGCGCGTGCTGATGCCGCCGGAGCTGGGCACAGTGGTGGGCGAGGGGCTGGAGCAAACCCGGACTACGGAGCTCGGCGAGACGACGTACGCAGAGTTCTCCGGGAGCGGCTACGAGCCCGGTTTCAAGATGAATTTCGCAATTAACGAACTGCCGCAGCCCGGGTTGTTCAAACGAATGAACGAGGCGATTCCGGGGGGCGATGTCGTCGTTTTCGGATTTCCACTCCTGATTGCGGCAGCGATGGTAGGACTGGTCGTGTATGTGATGATCACGAATCGCCGCCGCAAACCGGCGCTGGCGCTGTCCCCGGACGAACGGATGGAGATCCTCCAACAGATCGTGGACCTCGATGAAAAGTTAGACGCGGGCGAGATCGACACCGATAATCATCGAACACGCCGTGATGCCCTCACGGCGCGGGCGCTCACCGGAATAGACGAGGCAGATCCGGACGGCGGCGCCGGACCGATCGCCGGCGACGGGCAGAAATCAAGCCCGTAGGTGAAGGCCCCGGTGGCGTTCGAAACGTATACATGACCGTAGCATTGAAGACAGTTCCTCCCATGAGCACTGAACGCCTGAATGACGCAGCGTAAGATCATAGGATTCGTCGTCGGAGTGCCATCTGCGCTGGTCGCGGCACTGCTGATCTGGTCGACTATCCAGACCGACGGCAATCCCGGCGGGTTGGCCGTCAACCAGACGCTCGGTGAGCGCGACGTGTCGGCCCAGGAAAACGCAGATTTCGAGCTGCCATCAGTTGACGGCGATGTGATGGTGCGCCTCTCGGACTATCGCGGGAAGATCGTGATGGTGGACTTCTGGTCCTCATGGTGTCCGCCATGCCGGCAGGAAAGCCCGGCGCTGGCAGCCGCATACAAAGACTTCCGTGACCAGGGAGTCGAGTTCATAGGCATCGCCATCTGGGACGTTGATAGCGAGACGCGCAAGTTCAGGGACGCTTTCGGCCTTGAGTACCCGATCGTGGTCGACTCCAACGGCAGCGTCGCCGTGGACTGGGGTGTCGTCGGACTCCCGGAGAAGTTCTTTATCGACCGCGAGGGCAAGGTGGTCAAGAAGTACGCAGGTCCGATGACACGCGACCGGCTGGGGTTGGAGTTGCGCGCGATGCTTGATGCGAGCCCGGAGCCGGTAACGGCTCTGCCGTAGGCGGGCCGGAACCGGTTACCGAGGGTAGCCGTACGCTGGCCGGCATGCCGCCGATCTGCCCGGACGTTTGGCGGGAGCAGATCACAAACGTCAGTTCATGTAAGACCCGCCGTTCAGGTTGATGCTCTGGCCGGTTATGTTCCGGGACCTGTCCGAGGCGAGGAATGCGGCAAGCATGCCGACGTCTTCCGGGGTCTGCTCCCGGCCCAGTGGCGTTGAGCTTTCAAGCCGCTCCTCGAACACCTGCCGCCCGGTCAGCTCCGTCTCGCCGGACCTGATCCTTTCCCGCTCCGCGATCTTCTCCCACAGCGGCGTCCAGAGCAGCCCGGGGCAGATGCAGTTCACGTTGATATCAAAGGGCGCAAGCTGGAGGGCGAGTCCCTGGCTGACGTTTATCGCCGCCGCCTTTGAGGCTGAGTAGTGGGCAAAACCGCCTGTGCCACGTCTGCCGGCCGCCGAGGCGATATTGATGATGCGGCCAGAGCGTCGCTCTTTCATATGGTCCTGAAAGCCGTTCGTGGTATTCACGATACCCATCACGTTAACGTCGTAAGCCGCCTCCCAGTCCTCCGGGCTGGGGCTGCTCCGTTGCCACCATCCGGCAGCGCCTCCGACGCCGGCGTTGTTCACGAGAATGTCGACGTGGCCGAACGCCCCGATAACGGCAGACGCCAGCGCGTCGGTGGAGCCCCGGTCGGTGACGTCCGCCTCGATCGCCAGGGCGCGGCGGCCGTTCGAACGGACCTCATCCGCGACGGTCTCTGCGGCAGCAAGGTTGATGTCCGCAACGACGATGTGAGCGCCGCGTTCAGCCAGTACGAGCGCTATGCCCCGGCCGATACCGCTGCCGGCCCCGGTCACTACTGCGATTCGATCATCTAGTTCTGGCATTGCTGCTTTCCTAATCCTGGGAGCCTGGGAGCCCGGGAGCCCGGGTGTCCGGGGACTTCGGGACTTCGGGAGTTCGGGCGGTTACGAAAGATAAGGGTCTCAGTTGAGAAAGGCGCCGCCGTCCACGTTGAGCGATTGGCCCGTGATGTTCTTCGCATCTTCCGAGACAAGGAAAACGATCGCGTCCCCGATGTCCTCCGGGGTCTGCCCCCTGCCCATCGGCATCATTTCCTGCACCATCCGGTCATACACCTCGCGCGCGTTCAATCCCTCGTAATCCGGGTTATTCAACGCGTAACGGAGGCCAACCTGTTCCCACATCGGCGTCCACAGAAGGCCCGGGCAGACGGCGTTCACGTTGATGTTGTCCCGCCCCAGCTCGTTGGCGAGCGACTGCGTGTAGTTGATGACGGCCGCTTTTGTGGCGGAATAATGCGGAAGCGAAGGTCTCCCCTGCCGGCCAGCGATAGACGCCAGGTTGATGATCTTTCCGAAGCGCGCCGACTTCATATGCGGGATGACAGCCCCGGTCACGATCGCCATGCCCTTCACGTTGACCCTGAACGTGAACGACCAGTCCTCTTCCCGGGAGACCGGGTGGTCAAACCATCCCGGCGCCCCGGCGACACCGGCGTTGTTGACGAGGATATCGATCTTGCCGAAGCGATCTATCGCGTCCGAGACCATTCGGCTCACGGCCTCCGGGTCGGTCACGTCCGCCGGTATTCCCACCGACTGCACCCCGAGCGCCGCAATCTCGCCCGCCGTTCGCACACAGGCATCGGCGTCGATGTCAGAAACGACGATGCTCGCGCCTACCTCGGCCATTTTTACGCCGATGGCGCGTCCAATGCCGGTCGCTCCACCCGTGACTATCGCCACATGTCCGGTAAGGTCCATACAGGGCCTCCAAAATAGCGCTGTTTCCTGCGGCATCCTCCCCCGGACATTCACAGGTCAGCCAGAGCGCCCGGGTGAAACGCGGGGATTATACTTCCGCGCCGCCTTCCTCCATTCCTTGCCGGAATGTAAGGGGAGCTCTGATCCACCGGCACGGGTGCAGGAATC
>JADFQR010000083.1 GCA_022561735.1 Chloroflexota bacterium
ACGTGGATCCTGCGCGAGGCGGGCATTGAGCGCATTGTGGTTGTTGCGTCACCCACGCTCGCCGCTGACCCCAGGCTGTCAGCGGCTACAGATGACGGCATGACAATCGCTGTCCAGTCAGAGCCGCTCGGTACCGGTCACGCCCTGCTATCAGCGTCCGGCTCAACCGGCGGCGCTTCACATCTGCTGGTCGCCAACGCGGACATGCCGCTCATCAGGCCCGGCACGGTCCAAACGATGCTCGCCACACATGTTGACGCCGGCGCTGCCATCACCCTGTTAACGGGCAAGGGCGATGTGCCGGAGGGTTTCGGACGCGTACGACGCGGCCCCGACGGGCAGGTGATTGAGATCGTGGAGCAGGCGGACGCAGATGAAGCGACGCTTGCTATCGACGAGTTCAACGCCGGTTACTACTGCATGGACGCAGATGTGGCGTGGGATCTCCTTGCGGGATTGAAGCCGTCCGCGAAGGGCGAGATCTACATCACGGACGCCATCGCAGCCGCGGTTGCCGACGGCCGGAGAGTGACGGCGGTGATCGCTCCAGATCTCTCCGAGGTGATCGGCGTGAACGACCGGACGGAGCTCGCGGCGGCCGACGCCGTGCTGCGGGCGCGGATTCGGCGGCGCTGGATGCTTGACGGGGTGACCATGACTGACCCCGACACGACTTATATCGACTCAGAAGTGATGATCGGCCGGGACACGACGATCAAGCCAAACACGCACCTGCTCGGGTCAACGTCGGTCGGCGCCGATGCGATGATCGGGCCGGGGACTGTCCTTGAGGACACCGTTGTCGGTGACGGCGCACGGGTAGTCTCCTCGCACGCCGAGTCTGCCACGATCGGTGATAGGGCGACCATCGGCCCGTTCAGCCATCTCAGGCCGGGCGCTGTAATCGGGCCGGACGTCCACGTTGGCAATTACGCCGAGGTGAAGGACAGTGTCATCGGCCCCGGCGCCAAGATCGGCCACTTCAGTTATGTGGGAGACACGACTGTGGGCGCAGGGGCGAATATCGGCGCCGGGACTGTAACCTGCAATTACGATGGCGACGTGAAGCATCAGACGCACATCGGAGAGAACGCGTTTATCGGCTCCGGTTCCATGCTCGTGGCGCCGCTGTCGATCGGCCCGGGGGCGAGAACGGGCGCGGGTTCCGTTGTGACGCGTGACGTGGCCCCGGGAATACTCGTCGCCGGTGTACCGGCGAGACCGATACCCGGGCGAAAACGCAGTCAGCCAACCACGGAAGGTCCCTCAAGTTCAGGTGATATCAGGAGTCGCGAAAAGCGGCAATGAGTAATAGCGACGTTCCCGGCTATAGAAGCCACGCCGGACGGTCTACGTCTGCGGAGCCGCCCGGATACCCGTCCGACGCGGCCGGCAGCGACGACGAACCACCAGGTCCGAGCTTTGCACCGCCGGCCTGGCATGAACGCCACAGGCCCGGACGGAGCGATCTGACAGGCGCGACCGATGAGCGGTGAAACCCTGGCCGCGTGGATAGTTTTCGCCGTCTCCGTCGGTATTTACCTCGTTTCTTCCCTTGTTGCCGGAGTGTCTGCGGGACGGGCGCCCGGCGTCCTGCTGCTTCGCGGACCGATCGAAGGCGAAAACGGGGGCAACGGACGGCTGACGCCTTTCGATAAGGCCGTAGCCGTCGAGTCACACGCCCTCGCATATATATCGCTGGTTGTTTCCGCTGTGGCGTTATTCGTGGCGCTTGGCGGGTCTATGTCTGACGACTCGCAACGTGGAGCGGTTGTTGTGGGCGGCATCGTCGCGGGCCTTGCCGTGATCCACATAACCGCCGGAAAGATGCGGCTCAGCGAACGAAGCGGTATCGAGCGAGCGGTAAGGCCGGTCGAAAAGGTTTTCCACACGATCGCCCGGATTCCCGGGCTGAGATCTCTGCTTACCAGTGTGTTTGGAACAACCGAACGGATAGACGACTCAGGTGACGTGGTCACCGCGGTTTTTGAGCAGAACCTGGAGATCCTTGAGGCGGCCGGAGTCGCCACCGACGCGGAAGAGTTACGGATGATTCGCGGTGTGCTGGACCTGGACACCACGCGTGTTCGGGAGATCATGCAGCCGCGCGTGGACATGGTGGTGGCGGAGGCGGAAGCGACCCGTCGCCAGGCCGCTGATTTGATGATCAACGAGGGTTACTCAAAGATCCCCGTGTTCCGTGGCCGGATCGACGACATCATTGGGATCGTGTATGCACGGGACCTCCTCAGGGTTCAAATCTCCGAATCGAACTTCGACGAGGGGATTCTTGATCTCATACGTCCGGCGATATTTGTTCCGGAGTCTCAGTTCCTGGAGCATCTCCTCCAGGAGTTCCAGCGTCACCGCGTCCGCATGGCGATAGTTGTGGACGAGTACGGAGGGGTGTCCGGTCTCGTGACGCACCAGGACCTGGTCGAGGAGATCGTCGGCGAGCTTGAGGACGAGTTTGACCGCGATGAGCCGGAGCTGCAAAAAATCAGCGACGATGAATCGCTTGTGGATGCCCGGCTAACGCTGGATTCATTGAACGAGACGTTCAATACGGCGATCGAGGGCGACGGCTTCGATACGGTGGGCGGGCTCGTTTATCTTCAACTCGGTCGTATGCCGGTGGTCGGTGATCGCGTCTCCGTGGCCAATCTGAAGATGACCGTTGAGTCCACTACCGGCCGCCGCATTCGAACGGTACGGGTGGTCCGGCAAACAGCGACGCCCGACGGGGACTGACCCACGGGCGGAGTCCCGACGACCCGAGGCCGGGTCCGGGTCCGGGATTATTGCCAGCCAGAGGTTAACGGGTAGCGCTCTTGAACGCGGCGCGGGCGACGGGTGGCCCTGCCCTCACAGCAGGGCCGGGTAACAGGCGCTGCGATGTTGTCCCTGTCACTTGTGACCGTCGGCGTCCCCGCTATCGCGGCTGCGGCTCCCCTCGAGAGCGCCCACATCCGTTACCTGCGTTTTGTCGCTGTCGTTCCCGGCATCGAGAACGCCCCGGGGATGTTCCGGAATCCCGAGTTGGTTCAGTGCTCGCAACCCGGTTCAACAGGTTCGTCCGGAACTGCAACGGGCCCCGGCAGAATGCCGGGGCCCGTCACCATGTCGCTTAGTCGAGGAGCCGGATATTAGTCAGTCGCCACCTTGTCGACAATCACGAACCCGCTGGCCCCGAAGCTTCCCGAGTCACCAAACGCGTCCAAAGTGAATGCCGTTCCTAAAGCAAAGGACGCGTCCGACAGATCGATCGTTATCGAGAATGCGCCGTCACCTGTCGCCACAACGTTTCCGAAAACTACTTTGCCAGCCTGAAGCGTGATGGTTTCGGAACCGTGGAAGCCTCCACCGACCACCTCGGCCTCTGTCGTGCCAGCAGCCTTAAACTCGATAAAACCCGTGGAGCCGGTTCCGGCGTCGACAACGATCAGGAACGTCGCGTTCTGTGCGCCATCTCTTCCGTCTTTACCGTCTTTGCCGTCTGTACCGTCCTGGCCATCGTTGCCAGCAGCTCCGGGGTTGCCGGGAGCTCCAGGCTCACCCGGGAGACCGGGGTCGCCGGGGTTGCCGGCAGCGCCGGGGTTACCAGCCGCGCCGGGGTTGCCAGCCGCGCCGGCCGCGCCGGCAGGACCCTGTAGTCCCTGAGAGCCATCGTCGCCAGAACAGGCGGCAAGAGCCACAACTGCGACCGACGAAAGCATCAGGAAGATCATCTTCCTTCTTCCGCGCATAAGTAGATTCATTGAGCCCCGTCCTCCATGTTTGAGGTGTATCGGCGCGAGCCCGGGCCGGGGGCGCCGTTCTCTATTCAGGAACAGCGGCTTACTGGCCAGCCACACGAGAAAAATAGCGCTCAGTCGCGGAAAGTTAGCCCCCTGCGAGCGCTGGCCAAACAATATCTTGGCGTTTGGAGGGTGTCAAGGTAGATAAAAGGCACCGGAGAGTCCTGTTTGCATCTGCCGTTCGTCTCGGCCCGGCTGAGATCGCGGGCAGCGGTATAAACGCGGGATGTATTAAGGAGGCTGACGCGAACCTGCTCGCATCGAAGGGCGTGGCCCGGAGCCTCATTCACACGCTCCGCAACGTTTCGGATTCGCCCGGGAATTCGTGGCGGCGCCCCGTTGCGGCGCTTCACCAGGACGGCCCGGCGAGCGCTACGGCGGTGGGCCTCTGCCATGCGAATCGCACTTGCCCCCGTGCTATACTTTTCCCGGTCTCGCGGCCCCGTTATTTCGTTAGCGGAATTTCGGCAGACGGGCCTGCATGGTACAGGTCACACGCGAGTCCCTTATCCACCGAGTTGTTCGGTGTTCGAATTGCGGATTTTCCAGGAGACACCCACCAGTTGGACCAGGCTACGAAGACGGCGATAGTCGAGAAACACAGGCGACACAAGACCGACAAAGGGTCGGTCGAGGTCCAGGTGGCGCTCCTCACCGCACGAATCACGGAACTCACGGATCATCTCAGGCAGCATAAGCATGACCATGCGACGCGTCGCGGCCTCTTGAAGTTGGTTGGCCAACGGCGGCGGCTCCTGAGTTATCTCAACGGCAACGATGTGGGGCGGTATCGTGCCATCATCGAACAACTCGGCCTGCGCAGGTAAGTAGACGACGCCCCTCTCTTATACCGAAGAGCAGGGGTGTTTTTCTTTTCAAGCCCGGCCTGGATTCAGGCCGGTCCGATACCGTGGCGAGTGCGCAAGCTTGCCCGGAACGACCAAAGGAGCCGGTGAAGAGTCCGGCCGGCCCGTGCACTGGGCCAGAAGATGGGAATAGTCAGTTCATGATTTCCAATTTTGAGATTGAAGTCGGAGCGCGCACGCTCAAATTTGAGGTCGGGCGTATAGCCAACCTCGCCGGTGGAGCGGTGACGCTCCGCTACGGCGACACGATGATGCTCGTCACGGCTTGCGGGTCAAAACGCCCGCGACCGGGTGCAGATTTCTTCCCGCTGACGGTGGATTACGAAGAGAAGATGTACGCCCGGGGCAAGATCCCTGGCAGCTTTTTCAAACGTGAGGGACGGCCGAGCAGCGAAGCCATTCTGATGGCGCGTATCACGGACCGCCCGATTCGCCCGCTGTTTCCGAAGGGCTACCGCAACGAAGTACAGATCATTGCGAGCGCGCTCTCCGTTGATATGGAGAACCCGATAGACGTACTCGGAATCGTCGGCGCATCTGCCGCACTGACCATTTCCGATATTCCGTACGACGACCCGATTGGCGCGTGTCGTATCGGACTGATTGACGATGAACTCGTGGTCAACCCGACGTACTCCGAACAGGAAGAAAGCCTTCTTGACCTTATCGTCGCCGGAACGGCTGACGCGATCATGATGGTGGAGGCCGGTTCCAAAGAGGTCTCCGAAGAAGTGATCGTGGAGGCTCTGCGGCTTGCCCAGGAAGTCAACGGAGAGATCGTTGAACTGATCCGGGAGATGCAGGCGAAAGTCGGCAAGAAGAAGATGACGGTCGAGATCGACCCCGCCGGAGAGGAAGCCCTCACGGCGGCTCGTGAATGGGTCGGGACGAAGATCGATGACGCCCTCGCTGCGCCCGGGGACAAGACGTCCCGGGAGAACGCTTTCGAGGAAATCAGCCACGCATTGAAAGAAGCGCTCAGCGAAAAGCACGACGAGCGTGATATCCAGTCCGCGTTCTACGCGCTGGAGACGGAATCCGTGCGCTCAGCGATTCTGAATGACGGACGCCGTCCTGACGGGCGGTCTCTCACGGATCTGAGAGACCTGTCGTCTGAGGTTGGCTATCTGCCGCGGACTCACGGCAGCGCCCTGTTCACACGCGGCGAGACGCAGGCCCTTTCTGTGGTGACCCTGGGATCGCCGGGCGAACGCCAGCGTCTGGACAATCTGGGTCCGATCAGCGAGAAGCACTACATGCACCACTACAACTTCCCGCCCTACTCCACCGGCGAGACCGGCCGGATGTTTACGGGGCGCCGGGAGATCGGCCACGGTATGCTCGCCGAGCGGGCGCTTATGCCGGTACTGCCGAGCAAGGAAGATTTCCCGTACACGATCCGTGTTGTGTCCGAGATTCTCAGTTCAAACGGCAGCAGCTCGATGGCGAGCGTCTGCGGCTCTTCGCTGAGCCTGATGGACGCCGGTGTCCCGATCAAGGCGCCTGTCGCCGGAATCGCCATGGGTCTTGTGACGGGCGACGATGGCCAGCTGGCCGTCTTCACCGACATTCAGGG
>JADFQR010000084.1 GCA_022561735.1 Chloroflexota bacterium
GGGTCAAAGTTAGCGAACTGGTCCGCGCTGAAACCGGAGACGGCGTACGGGTCAAAGTTAGCGAACTGGTCCGCGTCGAAACCGGAGACGGCGTACGGGTCAAAGTTGGCAAACTGTTCCGCGCTGAAATCGCCGACGGCGTACGGGTCGAAGTCAGCGAACTTCTCCGCGTCGAAGTCGGTGAACTCGTAAGGATCAATGTATTCGCCAAATGTGCCGTCGTCTGTGAAGACATAGGCGCCATCATCCGGCGGCGGCTCTACGTAAGTACTGTCCTCCGGCGGCGGCTCTACGTAACCACCGTCATCGGGCGGGGGCTCCGCGAAGTGGCCGTCAGCCAACGCCGGCATTATCGACGACGAAATAAGGCTTATCGTTACGAGAAAACCCAGAATTCGGTTCATGCCTGTGCCCTCATTAGATCCGTGCGAGAACGCGTCAACACTCCGGGTTTAAATGCCACATTCAAATCCTGAAGTAAGACGGTCAAACCTGATCTGTAACGCGGTCGCGTCTGAACCTGTCGCTGTCAACGAAATTGACGTGCCGGTCTGCTCGCACGCCCAGGCGCCGATAAGGCCTCCGCCGGCATTCCCGCCTGAGACGTTCTGGGTCACGTACCCGCCAAACCTCCCAGCCTGGCCGTCTACCGCCAGATCGCCTTCGCTGATCGGCGTGAACGTCACGTTGGGCTGGCTGAGCTTCTGGAGTTCATAGGTTGAATCAACAACCGTTTGTGGGCTGTTACCGTTTTCCGGTTCCCAGAACATCACGATATTGGCGCCGTTATATTCAAAAACCATGAGGCCTTGATCATTGCTGGCCTCAAGCTCCGTCCATCCCGTTACCAACAGGTTGGCTGATGCGTAGGTAATGTCCTGGTCCATCTGAAGCGTGAAACCGTAATCATCAAAAACATTTGATATGTACGGTGTGGCCGTGGGTATTGGAGCAGGCGTGGGACTCGGAGGCGGGGTAGCCGTTGGCGCTGCAGCCGTTGGTGATGGAGTGGGGACGGGGGCTGCAGTGGGCTCTGTGAGCGCCGCCTCGGCCGGAACTTGAGTGGGAGCCGGGTCTTGCACGACCGCTGGGGCTGGTGCGGATGTAGGCGCGACTTCTGGCGTCGAATCTCCGCCCGAACACGCAACTATCAATACGAGCGTCGTCGCTGCGAGCGCTTTCACTATTAGCGATCGCCGCCGCGATAGCAGATTTGAGTTGCGCACCGAATATGCCTCCCATTAGCGGTGGCGGTTTCTACGCCGCCGCGTTGCTCCTGGAAACACCCGGACCGGGTCCGGTGTTGTGAGAGAACTGTTCTTGCCGTGTACACGCCCCGCATAATTCGTGGGCGTCGCTGGATTTGTGAAGCGCCCGGTGGACTCCCCGTAGATGGTGAGTTGCCAGTCGGACCCCGTCACGAGCTTCCGGCACGAGCCGTAACCGCGCCATACACGCGACCACGCCCGGCGGTGAGTATGGGCACGACGTTCGGCGTTCGGGCCTGCCCGCATCAGCGAGATGCCCTAAATACGCCCCCCTTCCCGGTCCTATCCACAGCTTTACGATAGATAATCTGCAGTGGCCGACCGGTCTGAAACGACCGCAACGCCATGACGGCGGCCAGTAGTAGCGTCAGAAGGATTGCAAGAATGAGCATCGTGATAATCAACGCCATCGAGGTTCCGGAGGGGAAGGGAGAAGCGCTGGAAGCTAGATTTCGAGCCCGGGCAGGCGAGGTAGAAAACATGCCCGGGTTCGAGGGTTTCGAGCTGCTCAGACCGGTCGAAGGCGAATCTCGCTACTTCGTGTACACCCGATGGGAGTCTCAGGAGGCGTTCGAGGCGTGGGTGCGAAGCCCGGAGTTCACGCGGGGACACGCAGGTCCGCCTCCCGGTCAAAGCGCGACAGAGCCTGTGGCGACCCATTCATCGCTTCTGTCGTTCGAGGTAGCGCTGAGCGTGGACAAGCCCGGGTAGCCGGCCACGCGGTGGCGTGTCCGCGGTCAGCCTGGCTTACCCGATGGTCCGGGGCTTGAAGGTCGTCTGATCGAAAGAGCGCTTGTACTCGGACTCGCCGGTCTTACGGACACGCCCCTTGCCGAGCTTGAACCTGTAGCGGTTCGAGATCGGGTCAGGAACACGGTGTACGAGGCTGTTGGCCGCCGAGTCCGGCCAGCGCGGCCATATGAAGTTGGTGAACATCACCCCCGGCCGCACGATATCCGTGACAACAGCGACCGCGGTAACCCGGCCGCTTCCCGTCTTGATCAGGCCCTCTTCAACCAGCCGGGAGAACTGGTACGACTCGCCCTCTGTGAAAGTAAAACCGCCCGTTTGAATGAGGACATCGTCGTTCGTGATCTCGACCCAGTCCCCGCTCTCTATGCCGCGTTTAGAAGCGTCATCCGGGTGAATCTCGACAAAATGCTCCGGCGTCCTGTTGGCCAGGTAAGGCTTGCGGAGGTCGTCATAAGCGGACTGCCAGACCTCGATTACTCGACCGCTTGTGACCCACAACTCATCGCCGCGCGGGGTGATGCGCTCGTAGAAATCGCTGAAAAACTCCCACGGTGATTTATTGAGCACCGCCTTCCCGGAATGGGACTTGAAGTGCGTCAGCCACTTCTCATGTACCGTAGCGCCTCGCGGTGATTCCAATTCCAGGGTTGAGTCGTGCAGACGTTCAGTCCCGACCAGGTCACTGTCGATCAACCGTATCGGCATCTGTATGCCGGTCGTGCCGTATTTCTTCAGAAGATCGTGCGCACGGATGCCGTCCCGCTCGGCGATAACGACGAGCGGGTGGTAGTTGAGCACGCCGTTCCGCCCAAACTTGGATGCCTCCTCGAACACGGCGTTCGAGTCCTCCCAGTCGTAGCCCTCGAACCCCATCGCGCGCCCGAACTTCGCGATCGCCCACCATTCAGGCTGGGCCTCCCCCGGAGGGTCGGTGAACTTCTCGTACAGCCGCAACCGCCGCTCGCCGTTGGCGCGCGTGTAGTCACATTCACCCCAGCCCGCCGCCGGGAGCACGATGTCAGCGAGCTCTGTCGTGATCGGCGCGCGGGCGTATATCTCCGAGTTGACGACAACCATTCCCCCGCTGTCCGCCCTGCGGATAAGCGTTTCCGCCGCCGCGTCCGGCCGCGCGTCCGTCACCTGGTGTTCATTCTCCCGCGTCAGTTCAAGGAAGCGGCGATAGAACTCGTCGGACGCCGCCATGGCCTGGATCCACAGCGTGCCTATCACCCAGGCAAACCGGAGGTTGCCGGCTTCAACCCAGCGGTCGAGATCGATCTCCTGCCGCCGCCGGCCGGGAAGCTTGTTTGGAGATTGCAGTCGCGGATAAAGCGCCGCGCCCTTCCAGCCGCGCTGGTGCCCGCCCAGTCGCGAGATCATCTGGCCGGGCCTGTTTCCGGCGCCGCAGATTAACCCCAGCGCGGCGTATGACGCCGTGTTCAGATAGTTGTTTGACCAGTAGTTGCCCTTTTCGAGTCCGAAGGACGCCTTCGGGCGTTTCCCGTTCACCGGTTTTGCGAGCATCTCAGCGGCCTGGCGGATCTTTTCCACCGGCACACCGCTGATCTCTGACGCACGTTCCAGCCGGGACACGTCCTGCTGGAACAGCCACTCCCGGTAGCCGGCGTAATCCGACCCGAGCCTGCCCCATGTGGTTCGCCACTCGACCGGGGTGTTCCTGGTGCCGCGCCCCATCCCGGCGTCGATCTCCCAGGAGTTCGCGATCCATTTTTCGATGAACTCGCGATCCTCCCAGCCGTTCTCGATGATCAACCGGATGATCGCCAGGTGGAGGGGAGTGTCGCTGCCCGGGATCACCTGGAGGTGAAGACCGCCGCGGGCCTCGGCCCAGGCCACGCCCTGTGTTCGTCGCGGCGTGGCGAAGATCAGCTTCTTCGGCGTCCCGTTCATGATCCACTCGGTGAACAGCACCGTCTTGGTCTCGAAAGGATCGGTCCCCGAGAAGAAGATTACCTCGGCATCCGCCCAGTCCTTGTAACTGGCGCTGAACGCGATGATCCCGGAGTCGGTAAGCCCCGGCGTGTCGTCGCCCGGCCCCGGCTTATCGTGCGGGGCGTAGGCAGGCGTGTGTATGGACCGGAATGCGAGCTTGGAAATCGCATAGGTGTTTTCGAAGTAGTTGTACGAGTATGTCTTCATCCCCCATGCCGACACGCCGTGACGGTCAATCACATGGCGCGAGACGCGCGCCATAACCTCGATCGCATCGTCCCACGACACCGGCACCAGCTCATCGTTTACCCGCATCAGGGGCGTCTTCAGCCGGTCTTTCGTCGGTCCGTCCGGGTTGTACACCTTCCCGGCGAGGGTGCCTCCACGGATACTGTGGTTGCCGCCGCGGTTCACCACCGTGGCGTCCGGGTCCGGTTGTACCACCACGTGATGGCGCACGCCGTCGATCAGCGTGAAGTTGTGCTGGTTCGGGCTAATCCACGATGCCCCGAGCCCGACAGGAAAGTCCTGCTCCAGCGCGTTCTCAGAAGCCCGCGGCCCGCCCTCCTCACCGTCCGGCCAGGTGAAGACGCGGTAACCGCATCCGACGATGCAGTAATCGCACACCGTCTTGTGGACGCGTGCGTTCGGCGGAGGTAGCGGCACCCGCGTTTGCGGCACGTAATTTGCCATCTACACCCTGCCTGAAGGGATGTTGTTCATTCAAGCACCTCGTATGCCGGGAGTTCCGGCGCCTCCATGATGATCGGATCGCCGGTGAGCGACTCCAGGAAGACCACCAGGTCACGCTTGTCCTGCCCGGACAGTCCTAACGGTCGCAGTAACGGGTCCAGGTTCTGGGACTCACCGCCGCCCGCATCATAGAAATCGATGACCTGTTCCAGCGTGTCGAACGCGCCGTTGTGCATATATGGCGCGGTATATCCAAGCTCCCTGAGCATCGGCGTCCGGAACTGGCCCAGGTCTGTTTCGATCTTGGTGACCAGGTACAAACCGGGATCGTCCGTCGCCGTCCGGTAAAACTCTTCCGGCGCGCCGCGGGCGCGTAGCTGGTAACGGAAGGCGATCTGGCGAACGGGGTCGTTAGAAAATCCTTCCGGCGCCGGAACACCGAGGGCGTGGAAGTCCTCATCGGTGAACAACCGGCCTCGGTGGCACGCTGAACAGCCCGCGTCCGTGGTGAACAGTTTCAGGCCGCGCTGGGCTGACTCCGATAGCGCTGACTCGTCACCCTCCATGAACCGGTCAAAGGGCACGTTACGGGAAATGAGTGTTGACTGGAACACGGCGATCGCTCGCGATGCATCCTCAAACCACGGCCCACCCGGCCCGAACACCTCGGCGAAGCGCTCGACATACTCGGGGATCTGGCGCAGCCGTTCTTCGGCCAGCACCGGGTCGATGTTCTGCGCCACCGCGCCTTTCATTGCTCCCTGGGCCTGGATGTCCAGGCGGAGGGCTTTGCCGTCCCAGCCCAGCTTGGGGTGGTAGGCGGAGTTGATCACGGTCGGCGTGTTGCGCCAGTGAACTGACCCGGCATAGCCGAAGCTCAGCGCCAGGCCGTCTCCCCATCCCCGGTCCGGCTGGTGGCACGACGCGCAACTGACCGCCGAGTTTGCCGACAACCTGGGATCGAAGAACAGTAACCTGCCAAGCTCGGACTTCGCCTCGCTGAACGGGTTGTCCTGCGGCAACTCGACCGGCTCCAGCACGTCAAAGCTGAGGACGCGCACCTGGAACGGGGTAAGCGGCACGAACGACTCGACGATGGCCGACGGCGTCGGGGAAGCTGTCACGAGGGGCGCTTCGGCGTCATCGCCGCCGATCATGAGCATTACGATGGCCGCAATCACGACGACCGTGATGCCGACCGCAGCTACAAGCGCGATCCAACGTGATCGGACCGGCTTTAGCATCGGCCTCGACCCCTGGCGGTGCTACGCATCGTCAAGACTTTCGTCGTCCAGTTCGGCTTCGACATCAGGTCGGCGTGGAGATCGGGCGCTGTTACCGCCCCGAAGTTGTATAAAAGTCCGTGTGGCCAACACTTCGTGCGCCGGTTCACGTTACCACCGGGCCTCCATCAGTCCTACCCGACACGGTGGTT
This sequence comes from Chloroflexota bacterium, assembly GCA_022561735.1. The sequence continues at coordinate 6,103 of JADFQR010000084.1, forward strand.
CCTTTTGCCGATCGGACCACGCCCGATGGCGTCCCATCGATCAACCCAGTTGACGATACCAATCCTCTCACCCCAGGCGTCGTACTCCCGTGAAATCTTCGTCAAACGGT
>JADFQR010000085.1 GCA_022561735.1 Chloroflexota bacterium
TGGTGCCGTGGGCCACGAGCACGGGGTTCCCGCCGGGGGGAAACCGGTGCATTCCTTTGCGTATGGCGCCGCCCCGGCCTAGCGGTGAGTCCTCGTGCGAGTAGTGCGCCCGGATGCCGAACGCCGATCCATCTCCGAAGTGTTCCTCGACCTTCTCACCAAGGTACCCGGTCAAGAACACGACATCGGTAACGCCCTGGGACTGCATCCAGCGCACCTGGTACTCAACGATCGGCCGGCCGTTAAGCGGCACCATCGACTTCGGCATCGTGTCCGTAATCGGCTTGAGGCGCTCGCCGCGCCCCCCTACCAGCGTCAGTGCGTACAGGACGGTCTCCTTTATTCCGTTATTCCGTTATTCCGTTCCGCCCGGATTGTGCGGAGCGCGGGACAAGCGGTTGCCGGGGCGATAGCGTTTTTGCCGGTACACGGCTGTCCCTCACCCTAACCCGTTCGACCACGCCCGGGACAGGCTCCTTTCCAACCGCGGCAGGGGATTCTTGCGACCCTCCCGATCGGCCGGAAGGTCCTCCCCGGGAAACCCACACGTCCCCGGTTGTATGCTCGGCCGGTGCAAAGGCTAGAATCTGCGAGCTACAAACTGGCGCTCTGATATTCAACACATCGTGGACCGCTACATTCGCCCTCACCTACCGATGGAGATTTCACATGAACGGAACCCAGTTCATCGCCCGCATCCTCAAGATGGAGGGCGTGGAGCAGATTACGTGCTTCCCGAGCAACGCCCTTATCGAAGAAGCCTCTAAAGAAGGCATCCGGCCGATCATGTTCCGGCACGAACGGGGCGCAGTGATGGCGGCCGACGGCTTCGGCCGGTCTGGCGGCGGCGAGGGATTCGGCGTCGTCATGATGCAGCACGCCGCCGGGGCGGAAAACTCCATAGGCGGTCTCTCCCAGGCGTTCGGCGACAACATTCCGATTCTGGTACTGCCCGGCGGTTACCCGATTGAACGCAGGAACGTCCGGCCGAACTTTGCTGCCGTTAACAACTACGGCGCCGTAGTGAAGACGGTAGAAGCGATAGACACGCCGACACAGATCGGTGACGTGATGCGCCGCGCGTTCCAGGCGCTCCGCAACGGACGCCGGGGCCCGGTCGTCGTCGAGATGACGCTGGACGTGTGCGCACAGGAGGTGCCGGAGGAGGCAATGAACTACTCCTCCCCCGGCGCCGCCATGACCATCCCGTCCACCGGCAACATCAAGGACGCCGTCAAGGTGCTGCTCGCCGCCAAAAAGCCCATGATCTGGGCCGGCTCTGGCGTGCTGTTCTCGGGCGCATCGGCGGCGCTCACGGAACTGGCTGAACTGACCGATATTCCGGTCTTCACCACCATGGAAGGCAAGTCCGGTTTTGACGAGCGGCACCCGCTCTCACTCGGCGCCGGCAGCGGCGCGACCACCGGCCAGGCGCACAAGTGGATCGTGGAGTCTGACGTAATCCTGGGGCTCGGCACCAGCTTCACCTGGAACGGCTACACGCAGACCGTGCCCGCCGGAAAGACAGTGATACACAACACAACCACAGAAGACGACGTGAACAAGGACACCGCGTCCGACATCGCGTTGATCGGCGATGCCCGGCTCACCATCGAGGCGATGATCGACGAGATCAAGGGCCAGATCGGTGAGGGCGGCCGCAACAACGGGGTGGCGGCGGAGATCGCAACGGTGAAGGCGGAGTGGATGAAAGAGTGGCAGCCGATGCTGGAGGTGGACGACGAGCCGCTCAGCCCTTACCGCGTAATCTGGGAGATCGAAAAGAACACCGACCCGGAAAATAGCATCATCACCCACGACGCCGGCGGTCCCCGGGACGCCATGGTGCCGTTCCTGACCGCGACCACCCCGCACAGCTACATCGGCTGGGGGAAGACGACCCACCTCGGGTTCGGCATCCCGCTGATGATCGGCGCAAAGATCGCCCACCCGGACAAGTTCTGCCTGAACTACATGGGCGACGGCGCTTTCGGTATGTCCGGTCTCGATATCGCTACCGCCGTGAAAGCAGACCTGCCGATCACCACAGTTCTGCTGAACAACGGCGGGATGGCGACCTACCCGGGCGCGATGCCGACGGCTCGTGAGAAGTACGACGTGTCGTACATGGCGGGCGACTACGCCAAGATCGCAGAGGGCATGGGAGCAACGGGGATCAAGGTGTCCAAGGTCGCAGAGATGGGCCCGGCTATCCAGAAGGCGCGCCAGTTGAACGCCGAAGGCAAGACGGTCCTTATCGACGTGCACTCCAACTACGAGGCAAAGAAGTCCCGGTTCTAGACCGGGGGACCGGCCCAATGCCCCGAGACGCAGTGAGCAACCGGTAAATGGAGAACGCCCGGCCAGAACGGCCGGGCGTTCTCGCGCCTGGAACCTGGTACGAAATGTCGTGGGGAGAGGGCTGCCCCCCCGCGCCGCCTCGTAACACAGCGTCTTGAAGGCCCGGCCAACCCATAATCCCATCCCGGGCCCGTCCCACCGGTTCAGGGCGCGCTGATGGTTATTTCGTGCATGGCGTGGTGGCGATTGTGGGTGTACGGCCGCACCTCCTCGGCCCATCGACCCTTCTCAGATGCGGCCGCCCACGCATCGCTGCTTGTGATGTCCGGGTTCTCAACTTCGTAGTACGCGATGTAGCCGGGCTCTCCGTCGCCGACCTCTTTCAATTCCCCGCCAATCGCCAGCGAGGCGGGCCGCTTTTTGGAGCGTGACACGGAGATCACTCCGGGCACTTTTAGCAACTCCGGGATGTGCTCCGTGTCATAGACCTCATTGAATATCGCCTCTTTATCGGGGTCGACATCCATGCTGACGACGAATACATAGCGGGTTTTGAATGGCATTCACTCGCTCTTTCTGGGCTGGTCGTTATCGGAATCACACGGGCTGCCAACGGAGACTTTCTGGCTCGGCCCCTGCCGCATCGCGGGCAGGGCCCCACTGTATATCGCGGCCGCTGATATGACAGTCCAGAAACCACCGGGGCGCCGCCGGGAGCGCGAGACTTGATGGATATGGCAGACAGACTTCAGAAAATACTTTCATCGGCCGGCATCGCATCACGGCGCAAGGCGGAAGACCTGATCGCGCAGGGGCGTGTGATGGTGAATGGCAAACGAGCGACGGTGGGCGACCGGGCGGACGCAGGCGTTGACATCGTGACGGTCGATGGCAGGCCCATCGCAGCGCAGCGCAAGCGATACCTGGTCCTCAACAAGCCGTCCGGTCACGTCACCACGATGTCCGATCCGCAGGGAAGGCCCAAGGTTTCAGACCTTGTCGACGTTCCAGAACGGATCGTCCCTGTCGGTCGGTTGGACTACGACACGGAAGGGTTGCTCCTCCTCTCCAACGACGGCGAATTCACGCAGCGGATTACGCATCCGAGCTACGAGATTGACAAGGTTTACGTCGCCCGGGTCGCGACCCCGATCGGCCTCAAGGCGCTGGGGCTGTTACGGACGGGTGTTGAGCTGGAGGACGGGTTGTCCGCTCCGGCCACGGTCCGGATTCTGTACCGGGATCAGAGGACGGTCGAGATAACGATCCACGAGGGCCGAAACCGGATGATTCGGCGGATGCTCGCCGCTGTCGGATCTCCGGTCACAGGATTGATCCGCACCCGCATCGGCAAGTTGACCCTCGGTGACCTGCCGACCGGGCGATGGCGGGAATTGACGCCCGCTGAAATCACTGGTCTGACAGACCGAAGGGCCGTGGCCCGGTCAGCGCGTGGTGGCGAGCGACGCTCAAAAGTACGGGGCGCTGACTCGCGGTAGACGACCGGCCTGCGTTGATAACGGCGGCCCGGCGCGCACCGCAATGTACGTGGAACCGGCGGCATCCTGAGTTCACCTGCCAGAACGGTTCTGTGAAGTGAGGCTCCACCCTGCCCGGGTACCTTGCAGGCGCTAGTCAACCACCCGAAGGGCCCGCCGACCGGTCAGGTCAATCCGGGAATGCACCGCCGCTTGAACCTCCCGGGAGGTCTGCGGCCTTCGGACGGCGGCCGGTATCCGTAGCGAGAACATGGTCCCGCGGGTAAACCTGCTGGTTACCGATATCTCGCCCCCGTGCAGATCGATGATCGACTTGACGATGGCCAGTCCAAGTCCTGTCCCGGGCACCGTTCGAGTCTCCTCGCGATCGACCCGGAAGAACTTGTCGAATATCCGGTTCCGGTCCGTTTCCGCGATCCCGATCCCTTCATCTCTGACGGTTATCCGCAATTCACTCGTTCCGGCCGTGACCTCAAGCTGAATCGCCGTTCCCTCCGGGGAGTACTTTGAAGCGTTGCTCAAAAGGTTCATCAAAACCTGGTCTAACCGGCCGCGGTCCGCCCGGATCCAGCACCCGTCGATGTCACCGAAGACCTGGAGCTTCTGTCTCTTCATCCGGATAATCGGATCGATCTTCTGTCCGGCCTCGGACACGAGAACGCTCACATCGAACTCGGTCTCGTCGAGAGACGATTCCCTCGACTCAAGGCGGGATACATCCAGCATTTCGTCGATCATCTCGAGTAGCTGAGACCCGGAACGCTTGATAACCCCGAGATACTCCTGGTTCTTCGACGCCGGCAGGTTCGCATCTGGCAGCATCAGGATGTCTGTGAAGGCCAGCACGCTTGTGAGCGGGGTACGCAGCTCGTGCGAAACGTGTCCGATCAGATTTTCCCGTTCATCGTTCAACCGCTGGAGTTCACGATTTTCGATATCCAGCCGGGTTGAGACGATCTGGTGGTCGCTTAATTCACGCTGCTTGCAGAGTTCACGCTCCCGGGACCGCCACATCGCACGATCTGCGATAACGATGAACCCGAGGAGGAGCAGGAACCCTCCGCCAATGCTGACCAGGGTGACCCTGAACATCGCTGACCGGGTCTCACCGATCCTCAGGGAAAGCGCTGCGGTCACGTCCCGTGTTACACCGAGGACCCGCACCGGATCATTCGTCTCAAGGCCGAGGAACGGGATGTATGTCTCGACAACGTCGACCGGGTTCGGCATTCCCGGCAACTGTTTTCCGCGCATCAATCCAGAGGTAATCACCCCTCCGGCGGCTTCCCGGAAAAGCTCCGCACTCCGTCCGGAGATCGGTACACGAAGCTCGTCCGAACTCCACGCAGACCTGCCATCGGTCTCATAGAGCGCCAGCCGAACGATGTCCGATCCGCCCAGGAACTCGCTGATAGTGGACCGGGCGTCGTCCCGTTCTTTGCTCGATATCTCTACGACGTTGCCACCGGCAGCGCCAGGCGTGGCGTCGCCCGACAACATGCGGCTCACGGCCCCCGCGATGAGCCTTGCGTCCCGCACAGATTGCTCCGTCATCAACCCGGCGATATTTCGCTCTTCCAGGTCGCTGGAACCCTTCAAGATGACTACAGCCGCCATGGCCAGCGCCAGTGCGCTGACCACAAGAAAAGCGGCCGTCAGTTTGAACCTACGCATCAGACCGCTCCCGGGTCGAGGTCATGGCGTTCAAAGTCGTGTGGACTCGTAAGGACACCGTCCGGGCGGATAGCCGGTACTGCATTAGCTACCAACCCTCCTGCTCTTCGAGCCGCTGGAATGTCCGTTCTCGTTCGCGAGAGAATTGCCGGTCGTCTCAGCTATGTAGCCGAAATCACCGGGGGCGCCGGACAAATCCCGGTGGTTGTCGCTTTCCGCGATTGCTTTCGTACGGCCTTTCTCGCCTCGCTCCTCGGAGCCGTCCCAACCGTCTTCGTCTCCGTTGTCTTCGGCGTTCCCGTTCGTGCGGTTTGTCCCGTCCCGTCGATTGGAGTCACCAGATTTATCGTTGTCCTCGTCGACCTCTGCGTTTCGCTTGCTGCGGTTCTCCTTGTCCCGTTCGTCGGAGTCGTCAGGCTCGTCCTGATCCGGGTCAGCCTTTGCAGCGCCGTGGGACGCTCCGCTTTTGCCAGAAGCGTCCTCTGTGTCAGGTCCAGGAGAACCCCTGTGTGCGACACCGGCCGAAGAACCCCGTCCCGGGCCTGAGAGATCGTCTTCGACGACTCCGGTCTGAGCCAGTTCGCCATCGTCCACGACCGGTGACCGGTCGGAATACAGGTCTTCCGTGGAGTCCCCGGACACCGCGTTGGGATTCAGCGTGCGACGGCTGCCGCGCCGACGGAAGGCGGTGGCGCGATGAACGATGGACTGGAGATCAGCTACC
>JADFQR010000086.1 GCA_022561735.1 Chloroflexota bacterium
GGAGGTCACCTCGCCTGTGATGGAGTTGCGTACCGTCATCCCGACGTTTCCGGTGGCCAGCATTGGCCTGCCGCCGAGTCCTCGATTATGTAGACCGCCGAGCCGCTGTAGATCGCGGAGCCGACCGGCGATCACCGCAGGTGATACCGCAAGCGACGGAATGGCGAACTTGCGGGTTCCTGTCTGCGAACGATGAATCGGTCGCGCAAGACGCGCACCGTTCCGAACCGCAGTGGGCCCTGACCGGCCCGCGATGCGTTAGCCTCGCCTCACCGCCCGTTATGGCGGGATGCCATGTGGTCTGGAATTGCCAGGTAAACCAAATTTGGAGGTCTCTATGCCGGGACGTGTCGACGGACGGGTTGCGCTGGTAACGGGCGGCGGATCGGGGATCGGACGCGCGACAGCGCTGAAGTTTGCGGCAGAAGGCGCGCGCGTCGTGGTTGCGGACATCGCGCTGGAGCCGGGCGAGGAGACGGCACGGCTGATCCGGGAGGCCGGAGGTGAGGCGCAGTTTTCTTACGTGGATGTGACGGACGAGGAGTCTGTGCGGTCCATGATCGAGCTAACGGTCGGCGAGTACGGCCGGCTGGACTGCGCGCACAATAACGCCGGGATACTGGGTCCGGTGGTGGAGTTCACCGAGTACAGCCGTGAGGATTACGACCGCGTGATGGCGGTCAACGTGACGGGCGTGTGGTTGTGTATGCAGGCGGAGATACGGCAGATGCTGTCACAGGACCCGCCGGAGGGCGGTCACTCGATCGTGAACACGGCATCGGTAGCCGGGCTTGTGGGCAGTCCAACCATTCCGGCGTACTCGGTCAGCAAGCACGCCGTGATCGGCATGACCAACTCGGCGGCGCGGAGTTACGGCACGCGCGGAATCCGGGTGAACGCTGTCTGCCCGGCGCTCATCGACACCCCCCTGGCTCAACCGTTGTTCGAGAGCGCAGAGTCCGAGGAACGGATGCGGCTGCGACAGGCGGTTGGCCGGTTCGGGGAGGTCGAAGAGGTGGCGGCGATGGTGGTGTGGCTGTCATCCGCCGAAGCCTCTTTTGTAACAGGGACGCCGATGCGGGTTGACGGGGGTGCGCTGGCGTAAGTACGGGGGAATTCTCCGGGCGAGAGGGATGAGACCGTTTGCGCCCCGCCTCCCCCTCCCCGGGGCCCTTCGAGAGCCTCAGGGCGCGTGAGTTACTCCCGAACGCGGATCACGGCCGCCTCGCCCAGCCTACCCGCCGCTCAACACCTTGTGGGCGAGGATTCGACTCCGGTCTGTGTCGGTCAGGTGCGGCTCGATCTTGCTCACGAACTGCGCCATGGTGTCAACCAGCGCCCCGCTGTTGTCGATGGTGATTTTCCTGCTGAGAAGCGACCATGCAACGAGCTGCTCAAAGCGCTCTCTGACCTTATCGACATCGTCAGGCCCGATGATCCCATTTTCGTGCGGGTCGTCCTTCATGCGCTGCTTGATCACGCCGGTGTCGGCCGTGATGTGTACGACCACCGTGTCGTTGGTGAAGTAGAGGATCGTCTTCTCCACCTGGTGCATCACCAGCTCGCGATCGAAGTTGTAACCCTTCTCGCCGTACCCGAAGTAGAGCGGGCCGTATACGGCATCGTCGATATGACCACCTACCACCATGCCGTCTCCAGAGTTAAAGGTGCCCACCTGAGCGTGGTAGTAGAGGCTGTGGCGCTGGTGCATCTCCTTGAACTTTGGAGTGGCCTGCAGCAGCCATTTCTGCTCCTCCGTAGTCGTGTTGTCCGGGTGCCCGGAGGTGTGCGGGATCTTCCAGTGCTCGTGTATCAGGGAGAAGCGGGTGCCCATGTTCTCCGACATCCAGTCATCGATGGCGTGGGCGACGGTAGTGGTCCCGGCGTATTCACAACCGGCGAGTAACAGGCGCATGAAATCTCCCTCTCGGCACGCATGTACAGACGCGCCGTCTGATCCAAAGAGCGCTACAAGCCTGTCCGTCAACCAGACGGAAGGCGGCTATCCAATCGAGACTTTGTCCTTAACCCTCGCCCTTTACGGCCGGGAGAGGGGATTTACAGAATTGCGTTTACTCCCCTCGGACCAGCTCTTTGACCTGCGGGCGGATCACCTTTCCGAGCGCGTTCCTCGGCAGCGCGTCTACAAAGTGGACCCTGTCCGGCTTCTTGTAGCTGGCAAGGGCCTGGCGGGTGTGTTCAATCAGGTCCTCTTCCGTGACGGTGGCGCCATCGTTGATGGCGACGACCGCGTGGACCACCTCTCCCCAGGTCACATCCGGCACGCCGATGACCGATGCCTCCCTGACGGCCTCGTGCCGCTCAAGGGTCTCTTCAACCTCTTCCGGGGAGATCATCTCTCCGCCCCGCTTGATGATCTCCCGGGCGCGTCCGGTCAGGAAAATATAGCCGTCCTCGTCCCGGTACCCGAGGTCACCGGTGTGGAGCCAGCCGGAGTCGCTAACGACGTTATTAGCGTCATCGCCCCAGTACCCCTTCATGAGGCGGGTGCCGCGGGTGACGATCTCGCCCGACTTGCCGACGGGGACTTCATTTCCCTCGTCGTCAACGATCTGAACCTCTACGTCTTCCAGCGGCTTGCCGATCGAGCGAAGCCGTTTGCGCTTCTTTTCGATCTCTTCGGGCGTCCCGGTAAGATCATGATCCTCCGGCGGGAGCATTGTGATCGTCGCAGCGGTCTCCGTCTGTCCGAAGGCGTTGATGAAGCGCACGCCGGGGAACCTGTCTATCGCCTCAAGGATTACCGACTCCGGCATCGCGGCCGCCCCGTAGGTGATCACGTCCAGGCTCGACAGGTCAAACTCCGCAAAGCGGGGGTGTTCCATCAGCGTCTTGAGCATCGTCGGGACCATCATGGCCCGGTTCACGCTCTCCCGCTGCACCAGTTCCATCCAACCTTCCGCGTCGAACTGCGGTTGGAGCACCAGCGTCCGGCCTCCGTACACGCCGGCCATCATCGATTGGATGCCGGCGATGTGATAGAGCGGAACCGTGAGGAGATTTCTCTCGTGAGCGTCCGGGTCAGCCGGTTCCACGTTGCTCAGGACGAAAGACGTGAAGCTGCCATGGGTGAGCGTCACGCCCTTGGGAGCGGCGGTCGAGCCGGACGTGAACATGATCATCGTGGTGTCGTCGTCGTCGCCCGATGGAAACCCGGAATATGGCTCGCTGTCGTTGATGGCGTCCTCGTACGCACGCCAGCCCTCTGGAGACGGCCCTGCGTCCAGCGCGATGCGGCCCGTCTCCGATTCTGACAGGCAGTCGCACGAGTCGATTAGTCCGGTATAGCGGGCGCCGGCAAGAACGACCTTCGGCGAAGTGCGCTCAAGCATGTGGTTGGCCTCAGCGGCCCGGGACCGGAAGTTCAAGGGAACGTAGATGGCGTCCAGCATGGCGGATGCGAAATACGTTTCAGCATGGGCCGGGGTGTTGACGTCCATAAGGGCTACCCGGTCTCCGGGTCCGACGCCCATGCCCGACAGGACGGTCGCGAGCCGCGCTGCGCGCTCCCGGAACTCGGTGAAACTTGGACTGATCTCACCGTCAACGCCGGCCACAAATGCCGGCCGGTCCGGGACGATCGCGCATGCGATCTCAAGAAGCTCAAATGTATTCAATCGGTCTCCCGTTTACGCTCGTTGGTTGCGGTGTCCCAACGCCACGGCCCAACATGATAGACAGCCGTCGTTCACGCGCAAGACCGTCAACCAGTGGAAGGTCGCGTGCCGCTTCGAGCGCTGCCTTGACGGCGGCGAACAGGGACCGGTCCAGCGCCACCAGTCCGGACGCGATCCGCCCGGCCTCAACAAGCAGGTCACCCGCGGGAACGACGCGTTGCACGATGCCCGCCTGCAGCGCTTCCGCGGCGTTTAACCGGCGGCCGGTGAGCAGCATATCCAACGCCCTGCCCTGCCGCACCGCGCGCGGCAACGTCTGCGTACCTCCCGCCGCTGCGATCAATCCGTAGTAGGTCTCGGGCATCGAGAAAATCGCGTTGTCCGCCGCTATACGAATGTCGCACAGCAGCGCAAGCTCTACCCCTGAGCCGATCACATGCCCGTGCAGCGCGGCCACGGTGGGGATGGGAAGATCCCGCAACGCGCCGAAGACGTCCCGCTCCCAGCGCGCCCGGCGGGCCGCGCCCTGCGACGGCGCGCTGCCAAACTCGGACAGGTCAGCGCCGGCGCAAAACCCGCGCTCACCCGCTCCCCGCAGCAGGACGACCGCCACATCGTCGTCATGACGTATCGCGTAGAGGACCTCAGACAGGTCATCCCGCATCTGGATGTTGAACGCGTTGATCACGCCGGGACGATTCAGGATCACGTGCGCCACGCGGTCGCTCTTCTCGTACGTGACGGTTTTGAACGGCGCGGTGGTCATGGGGCAGGGTCATCCCGTCGAAATCCTGGCTCCCGCTGGTAATCGGGTTCCCGGCGGGTCTTGAAGGCGTCAATGCCTTCAGAGCGCTCGGGGTCGGTGTGAAGCAGAATCGCCAGGTCAGCCTCCAGGCGCACGGCCTGGTCCAGCGGCATGTCGGCGCCTTTCAGCACCGCTTCCTTCGTCAAGTTCCCGGCCGCCTTACCGCGCTTTGATATCTCCCCGGCGATCTCCGTCGCCCGGCCGGTCACCGTTCCGTCAACGACGATCTCGGTCACCAGCCCGACGCCCAGCGCCTCTTGCGCCGTGATGCGGCGACCCGTGAGAAGCATGTCCGCAGCGAGCCCCGATCCGACGATACGCGGAAGGCGCTGCGTGCCGCCGTCTGACGGCAGCTCGGACCGGCTGACCTGCGTGAGGGCGAAGGTGGTCCCGGCGTCACAGACCCGGATGTCAGCGGCAAGCGCCAGCTCCAGCAGCCGGTCGTCGATCTGACCTGTGAGGGCGGCGACAACCGGTGCCTGGACGGCCGCGAGGATCGCGGGCATTCCGGGTTCCACCGTACTCTCCACCGTGATCCCGCCACGCCCGGACAGGTGAACAACCGCCACCCGCACGACTTCCGAAATGGTTGCATCCGCGCAGGCGTTTTCAAACGCGACACGGTCGCCGACCGGGATGGTCAGGACTCGATTTCCGGTTTTGCCGTCGCTGGAGTTACTCATGAAGGTGGATTACCGCGACACAGAGGCCGACGATGCCGGTGATTTTACAGCCGTTGTACGGGAATCGGGCCGGAGGAGGATGCTGTCCAGATCATCATCAGCCCCGGGCCATGCGGGACTCGATCTCACTCCGGCCGGGCGCACCGGAAAGGCCCTCGCGCTCAATCGAAACGCTTCCAGCAGCATTGGCGAAACGCGCCGATTCAACCGGGTCGCCGGTCTCCACCAGACGCAACAGGCAGGCGGCGGCCCATATATCCCCCGCTCCGGTCGGGTCGATCTCGTTGGCACGGTATGCCGGGATACTGGTTTCTCGGCCATCGGCGTGTATCCGGGAACCGGCCGCTCCGTCCGTTATGCCCACGGCATCAGCGTACCCGGCCCAGCGCGCCATCTCGTACTGCCCGGACCCTTCCTGCCCGGCGAACTCCCTGACAGAGCCAGCCAGCAGCCGGTACCCGCTTGCCAGCCCCGCCGGGGGGCCGGCTTCCTCGGTAATGCGCCCGTAGTCGTCCCAGCGGCGCAGCCATCCCTGCACGGCTGCGCCGACGGCGGCGTCCGGGAACCAGTTCACCGCGTCCGGGGGGATTTCCCGGACCAGCGGGCCAAGAAACACGATCGGGGCTTTGAGCCAGGGACCCGGGATATCTGACAGGGTGATCGAAGATGCGCGACCCCCGAGCACCTGCCAGCGATTGCCCTTTTCTCCGCGCACGTCCCGGCTGTAGACGTTTTGAAAGAATGTCGTAAAAGGGGCCTGAACCACGTGCGTCGCGATCCCCGGGAGGATGGCGTCTACCGGGTACGAGGGCGTGGCGCTCGTTACCACGGCCACTCTGAACCCGAGCGCCTGTGCGGTCACTGCGGCGAACGCTGCGGCCCCGCCGGGACGTACGCGGCCGTGCGGGTCGCCGGGTTCCGGCGTTACGTCGTAGGTCAGATGGCCGATGGCCAGGAAGTCCGGCGTTGTGAAATCAGCCATAACGCGGGCATCGGGCCGGGGAGTCGCCGTATGGCGCAATCCGCACGATTCCTACTCCCGTACCCTCCCGCCCTCTCCCGGCGTG